>JAILCJ010000199.1 GCA_024680445.1 Campylobacter sp. | reverse complement strand
ATGTTTGTTATAGTTTTCAAGTCCTATAAAGTTTTTAATTTTATTAACATAATTTTTTGAAATTTTAGTTTTTTTGCCAGTTTCGTTTTCGTATTCAGTCCAATGAGTATAGTATTTTTTACCATTTGAGAGGGTTTGGGGGACTTGCTTATTCATAACTGCCAAATCATCTTTTTTAAATGTTTTATGAGTTTTAAAAAAATCATCCATATATTTATCTCTTAAAGCTTCTCTTTCGTCTATCTCTTTTTCAAGCTTTTTATCAAATATATAAACTCCGCCGTATTGCTCGGCTAATCTTTCAAGTTCTTTTGTGCTTATGCCTTTGGCTGTGCAAGAAACTAAAAACACTCCGAGTAATAATATAAAAACAAGTGAGATAAATTTCATCATTTGTCCTTTAAATTTAAACTTTACAAAACAAAATTTACAAATATTTAAACTATAAATTTAAAAACAAAACTTATAACTCTAATATTTTATGAACTATAATTTTAAATCAAATAGCAAAATTTACCTTAATATAGATAATGAAATTTTATTTTGTAGTATTAAAACATATTTATATTTGTAAAAACCGGGCGAAAAATTTGCATCATTTCTCGCCCAAATTTGTATTAAAAAATCAAATTTAAGATCTTCTAAAAAATCCGCCAGCCATTCTAAACAAGTCATCAACTATTGAACCATCGTTGTTTTGATCTATGAAATTTGTAAGCATAGAAGTCAAATCATTTGAATTTTGGTTCAAATTTGCAGCACTGACTTGCTTGTTAAATAAACCAGCAACAAGTGGCGCTATCATAGGCAACAATGATTTTATCGTACTTGCGTCTATGCCAAGCTGGGAGCCAACATTGCTTGCTAATTGACGACTATTGTCTTTTGAGCCAGTTAAATAACTTAACAACTCATTACCACGTTCGGTATCATCGATATTTGCATTTTGCAAATCAGAGCTTTTTATAAGATCTAGCAAAGGCGATGAATCTTCATCTGATTTAAAATTCGCATTTGCACCCTGCATCAAAGCCGGAGCGACTTTTGAAATGATATCGCTTACAGAATTTTGACTAAGACCTGTATTTTTTGCCATTGTTTCAAGAGTATTTTGGTTCAAACCTGAATTTAAAAGTAAATTTAAAATATCCATTTTATCCACCTACAACTTTGGAATTCTAATTTTTTGACCGGGATAAATAAGATTTGCGTCCTTAATAACTTCGCGATTTGCTTCAAAAATTTTAGGATATTTATTTGCATCACCATAAAATTTCTTAGCGATTTTTGAGAGATTATCACCGCTTTGTATGGTATAAAAATTATCCTCCGCCTCTTCTACACCTTCGATTTGGACATTTTTGATACCAGCGACATTTCCAGCAATGAGAGCTGCTTTTTCTTTAACATCTTGCGGTGCGTCACCACTTATTTTAACGGTATCACCCTCAACTCTTACATCGAAATTTTGAGCACTTTCGCCAAGGCTACTTGAAATTTCGTCCTTTACTTTTTCATCATCGTTTCCGATACCTAAAAGCTTTTTACCAGCGTTTGCAACAAATGAAAGTAGTCCCATTGCTTCTCCTTTGAAGTGAAATTTGCAATGAAATTATCAGATAAAAGTTTAAATTTTTTATAAATTTTTTATCAAGAAAGTTTTTTGCACGAAATTTAAGCAAAACTTCGTGCAAATTTGAAGTAAAAGTAGTGTTTTTTTATAAATCCCCAAACAAGGCTTTGAGATTTTTTAGACCCTCTTCGCCAAGTTCTTTTGTTTGATTTTCGCCCTGCCCTATGGTATTTAGCTCGATTTGCAAACCAGTCAACATGCTAGCAAGACGGATATTTATGCCTGATTTGCCGATAGCCTTGCTTTTTTGTTCGCCAACTAAACTAACTATGGCTTTATCGCCATCTATCTTAACAGAACTTATGATGGCTGGACTCATCGCACGAGTGAGAAAAATAACTGGCTCGGCTGAATACTCTATAACATCGATATTTTCGTTTTTTAACTCCTTGCTAACTGCGTTTATGCGAACGCCCTTTGTTCCAACTGTCGCACCGATAGGATCGATATTTGGCGTGGTTGAGATAAGAGCTACTTTTGCTCTTTCACCCGGAATTCTAGCACAAGAGTGTATCAAGATACCGCCGTCTTTTATCTCTGGAACTTCGGCATTTAGCAAGGCTTCAAGGAATTTTGGTGAAGTTCTTGAAAGTTCGACTTTTATGCCAAGACTTTTATCTGAATACACTTTACGAATAACGGCTTTTACAACATCGCCGACTTTAAATTTTTCGCCTTTTATGCGATATTTTCGTGGAAGTATGGCACGAAGTTCATCTATTTCTATAAAGGTATTTTCTTGTTCATCGACACGCACAACAGAGCCAAAAACAACACTGCCTATCAAATTTTCATATTTTTGAAAAATTTTCTCTTCGACAAGACGTTGAATATGGTATTCTAATTCTTTTTGAAGGGTTTGAGCGGCGGTTCTACCAAGATTATCAAGGCTTAGTTCGTAAGTTAGCTCATCGCCGATTTCAACACCAGAATCTATTTTTTTAGCCTCTTTTAAACTTATAAAATGTTCGTTTTCTTCTTGCAATCTCTCGTCATCATTATCAACAACAAGTATTTTTTGATAAAGTTTTAGATTTTTATTTGCGTCTATATTTACATCGTATTCGAAATTTTCTCCATAAACATATCTTGCTGTATTTATCAAAGCACGTTTAACACGTTCTTTAACATCTTCTATCTCTAAATTTTTTTCATTTGCAATAGACTCTATAATATCTGAAATTTTTTCCATTTTTACTCCGTAAATTTTTTAATGGGGAATTTTTTGAAAGTCGTGTATTATATTATTTTTTAGGTTAATTAAAACTTTAATGAAGTTTTAACACTATTTTTGATATATTCTCGAATTTAGAAAATTTAATAAGGATAAAAAATGGAGATAAAACTTGCCAGAACCGAAATAAACGCAAAACCTAAAACTATATCACTTGAAAAGATCGAAGAGGCAGTTGATAAAGAAGGTCAAAAAATCTTCTATTTTGATAAAGACAACACTCATAAACAACTTATCGCCTTAGTTGAACATTTTGAAGAAAAAGGTTTAAGTGTTTATCATAGAAGCGTTAAATACGGACTTGACGACAACGATTATATGTATGAAGTGCATATTTTATAAGGCAGATTTTGAGTAAAAAGCTGTTTATCCAAACACTCGGTTGTGCAATGAACGTTCGTGATAGCGAGCATATTATAGCCGAGTTAAAAGACAAAGAAGGATTTGAGCTAACAGATGATATCTCACAAGCCGATCTCATCCTTATAAACACATGTTCTGTGCGTGAAAAGCCAGTACATAAGCTTTTTAGCGAGATTGGAGCCTTTGAAAAAGCCAAAAAAGCCGGTGCAAAAATCGGCGTTTGTGGCTGTACTGCAAGCCATTTAGGCGATGAAATTTTCAAACGCGCACCCTATGTTGATTTTGTATTAGGTGCGAGAAATGTAAGCAAAATTTCAAAAGCCGTTAATACCCCAAAATTCATACAAACCGATATAAATTATGACGAGAGCGATTATGCATTTGGCGAATTTCGTGGCTCGATATACAAAAACTACATCAATATTTCTATAGGTTGCGACAAAAAATGCACCTACTGCATAGTGCCACACACCAGAGGCGATGAAATTTCTATCCCTTTAAAACTGATTTTAAATGAGGCGCAAAAAGCAGCCCAAAAAGGTGCCAAAGAAATTTTTTTACTAGGGCAAAATGTTAATAACTACGGAAAAAGATTTTCAAGCCCGCACGAAAAGATCGATTTTTCAGACCTGCTTGTAAAACTTAGCCAAATAGACGGCATAGAACGTATACGATTTACAAGCCCGCACCCTTTGCATATGGACGATAAATTTTTAGAAGTTTTTGCCACAAATCCAAAAATTTGCAAGTCTATGCATATGCCACTTCAAAGCGGAAATACGAAAGTTTTACGAGAAATGAAACGAGGATACAGCAAAGAGTGGTTTTTGGATAGAGCGTTAAAATTACGCAAACTTTGCCCAGATGTTAGCATTTCAACCGATATCATCGTTGCTTTTCCGGGCGAAAGCGAAGAAGAATTTAACGATACCATGGATGTGATAGAACAAGTTAGATTCGAGCAAATTTTTAGCTTCAAATACTCCCCACGCCCACTTACCAAAGCCGCCTTATTTGACGGACAAATCTCCGAAGATATCGCGTCTGCGAGGCTTACACGCTTGCAAAGTAGGCATAATGAAATTTTAGATGAAATTTCAGCAGCACAAAAAGGTAAAATTTTAGAGGTTTATTTTGAAGAACTTCGTGCCGATAACGCCGTTGCTGGACGAAGTTTTAATAATTTTTTGGTTCAAGTAAAAGGTAGCGAAGAACTGCTTGGCAAGAGCCTAAAAGTTCGTATAACAGAACCAAAAAGGATGGTTTTGTATGGCGAATTGCTTTAAAAATTTCAAACTAAATCTTGCCGTTTTTTTTATATATGGACTAATTTGGCTCATTTTTCTAACTTGTAAAAAAACTTTTAGCGATACGAAATTGCCTGAAAATCCCTGCGTTGTTGTATTTTGGCATGGCAGACTCGCTTTTATGAGTTTTGCATATTTGCGATATTGGAGAAGAGATTACAAGGGTAAAAAACACGGAAAAGTTATCATTAGCGACCATAGAGATGGCGAACTAATCACACGAATTATCAAATTTTTTGGCATAGGCACGATAAGAGGCAGCAGCTCAAAAGGTGGTGCCAGAGCCTTAATAGACGCATTTAGACAACATAAAAACGGAGTTGATGTCATCATCACGCCAGACGGACCAAGAGGACCAAGACATAGCATAGCCGACGGAGCAGTAGTCATAGCTCAAAAAACAAAGTCTAAAATTTACGCTCTAAACTATGAGGCTAGTTCATTTTGGCAACTTAAAAGCTGGGATGAAATGATAATCCCAAAACCTTTTTCAACTATAAATTTTTCTTTATCACAAGCCTTTGATATTAGCGATTTACAATCACTACAAGCAAAGGAAAAAATCCAAAACGTCCTTTGGCTTGCTAGCGAAAATGACGGCGGCAAAAGCGTAGAGCAAAACAAAAATGATTTTGTAGAAAATCTCAAAAAATGGTGGGTAAAAAATAAAGATAAGGATATAAAAATAGATGAGAATTTAAAGGATTTGTTATGATAAAATCCTCCTATTCTGTAATAATTTCGGTTTTTATCATAATGTTTTGCTGGTTTTTTTTAGAAACCAACAGCAGTTATCAACTCGCCTTTAAGGCAAGATTTTATCAAAGTGTAGGCAATTACGAAGAAGCTTTAAAAACCAGCCAAGAAGCCTTGCAAATCGACCCTTACAATAAAATGGCTATGGCGGTTCAAGCCAAATCAAAAAAAGCTGCTCCGCTAAATAAATACATAAAAACTGGCGAAGAATACCTAGAAACGATTCGCAAAATGAGTGAAAGCGAAGTGGATAAAGCAGACAACGCTAGGATAAAACTAATGTGCGAAATAATGATACAAGACTACGACACTATCGCAAATATAAAAGTCGATGACGAACTTGAAGAAAACGCCAAAAAAACAAGAGATAATTTCGAAAAACTTTTTAATGAACTTTTTGTAAAGTAAAAATTAAAACAACATAAGTAAGTAAATTTTTATATTTAAAATAATAACTTATTATGATAAAACATCTAGACAGCTAAAACTAAATAATTTCAACGATAATATTATAAAAAGAGCTTCAAAACGAAGCTCTTTTTATTGTTATTCGCTTATTTTTTTAAGTCTAAAAAATAAAACAAACAAAAGTACAGAAACCACTACACCGATGATGGTTGATATACTCATATCCAAATTAAAGCCAATTTTTGCGTTGGCTATATAAGTTACAACCACATTAGTCATGAAAAATGCCGGAATAGTAGTAATCCAGTGCAATTTACCGCGTCTATACAAATACGCTGAAGCAGCCCAAAGCATGATAGTAGCTGTTGTTTGGTTCGCCCAGCCAAAATATCTCCAAATGATGTTAAAATCCTGAGTAGAAATCACTATGCCAATTATAAAGAGCGGAACAGCGATGATAAGGCGTTTTGTAACATCTTTTTGTTGCATTTTAAAAAAGTCAGATACTATGAGACGAGCCGCATGAAAAGCTGTATCGCCAGACGTGATAGGTAGTATTACAACGCCTAAAATAGCAACTATACCGCCAACGGCACCTAGCAAACCTATGGAGATCTCATGAACCACGCCAGAAGCGGTTCCTGCTTTTAAAGCCGCATCCAAAGAAGCTGGATCTGCATAAAAACTAAGTCCCAAAGTGCACCAAATAAGAGCGATTATGCCCTCCATAACCATAGCACCATAAAAAACCATCCTGCCTGATTTTTCGTTTTGGATACATCTTGCCATGAGCGGAGACTGAGTGGCGTGAAAGCCAGAAAGTGCACCACAAGAAATAGTAACAAAGATAAGTGGCCACAAAGGAAGGTTGTTTGGAGCATAATTATTGAAAAAATCAAGTCCGACAGAGTAAAAACCTTTGTCGCTTACAATCAATCCCAACATCAAACCAACCGACATAAATATCAGCAAAGCACCAAAAAAACATACTGACATAATCCACCCCGTCAGCCATAGTCTGCACTGGGGTCGCTCGCTCATCGTTTGCTCCAAAGACCTTTTCGACGAACTTTCCATATGTGTAGTAGCCTGCTATCAACAAAACTACACAAAAGAAAAACCAAAGCATTTTGCCTCCTTCCCTATGCAAAATGCTAAACAAAAATCAAATTTGATTATATTTTTATCAAATTTGATTTTGTTCGTCTATCAAATTTGATTGATTTTTATCAAATTTAATTGCCTTTTTTATCAAATTTGATTTTGTTCGTCTATCAAATTTGCTTTGAATTTTGAGATAAATTTAAAAATTTTCGAGATTTTTTGCGAGGGATATAAGTAAGAATTTAAGCTTTGCCCTCGCCGAAGCGAGGGAAAAGTTTTATAAACCTTCAAAAGGGTTTGTAACTA
>JAILCJ010000193.1 GCA_024680445.1 Campylobacter sp. | reverse complement strand
AAAGTAAAATTATCAAATTTGGCTTTTTAAAAGCCAAATTTGATTTTTAAATTTAGGCTTCTATGTTTAGAGCATTGCCGTTGGTTTCGCCTCTAGCCGTTGCTATCGCCTCGCCAACGCTTTCAAGTGCGGCAGTCATAGTTTTTTGTGAGATATCTGGTAGCTTTGAACCCCAAATTTTTTCAGCCTCATCAAAACCTCTTTTCATACCCTCTAAACCTTCTTGAAGTTTTTCAACGTCGCCGCCGGCAGCAGAGATAATAAAGTTTGCGATTCTATCGGCTGTATTTTTGATACCAAAAAATCCGTCCTCGCTAACAAGAGCCTTTGCTTCGTCTTGATTTAGTAAATGCAATGGCTTGCCACTATATCCGATAAGATCGGTATCTATGCCACTAAGTATATTTAAAAGCGAATCGTCACCACCAGCAAAACCAAAAAGTGCACTTTGAGCACTTGTGTTTGAGCTAGTTTTTGAAGTTATATTCATCATTTCAAGGAAATAGCTATTTGTTATGCTCTTTGCATCAAGTTTTGACGCCATTTCTTTGATCTCTTCTGCCGAACCGCCTTGTATAGCATTTTGCAAATTTGAAAGATCCTCACTCTTATCATCTTGCTTTGCCGTAGCGTTTCGTATAGAAGTCGCACTCGCATAAATGCTACTAGAAGTTGTAACTTGTGAAATTTCGTAAGCCATGATCCATCCTTTGATTAAAAGTTTTTATTTTGATTTGGATTTATATCGGCAAAAAATCTTTTTATTTTATCGTAGATAACTACCTTGTTTTTTCTCGGTAGAAACCGGTCTGTTTTCATCTAAATTTTCTTCACTAGCAAAGGCATTTTTACCTTTTAGATAAGCGATAATGGCTCCGAGATTGTTATTTGATAACGCTCTGGCCTTTGTTTGCATAACACTTCTCATGCTACCGCCAAATTCCGTATCATTTCTATATGAAATCATACTATCTTCTATATCCTCAGCACTCATATCTTTTAAAGCAGGTAAACCGCCCATACGTTTTTCTGCCGCTTGTCCGTGACAGCTAGCACAGTCTTTCATATAAACTTCTTTTCCCAAAGATACAGAGTAACGACCTTTTCTATCCACACCACTTTTTATAATTCTAGTGTCTTTAAAAACCCTTGGATCTTCATCAACAAAGACATCTACATGAGCGTTATTGTTTTTGGCATAGTCCTTTGCCATTTGGCTAAGTTGCTTGCCAAATTCGCCATTTGCTCGTATATAATACACTTCACTAGCAGCAAATGCACCAACCCCAAAGAAACATGCCAAAGACAATGATAAAATTTTTTTCATTTTTTCCCCTTAAATTTAAAAATCCCAAGCCGACTAAAAAACCGACTCGGGATTATAACATAAGTTTATAAAATTATGCTATTAGAATTTATACAAAGCTTGGAATCTGTAATAGTCTTGATTAAGCTTGTCGCCACCAACAACTTTTTTCTCTGCCCAAGAATACCAAGTCATGAAACTAAGTTTTTTACTATATGAGTAAGTAAATTTAGGCACAACTTCTTTGTATTTTGTTTTTGTAAATTCTGTATCTGAAACTTTGTCTTTAACAGTACCTTGAACATAGTCAACATCAAATGCAAATTGACTTATTTTATAACCAGCTTTTACAAACCAGAAACTTCCTTTACCGCTTTGCAAAGTATAATCAACCATATCATCGCTTTGACCGCCAAGAACTCTCATACCAGCTTTTATAAGACTACCTTCATCTTCAACAGCATAAGTAGTTGTTCCAAATTCTTTGCCTTTAAAACCTATATAACCACCAGTCAAACTTGCACCAAAGGCATTAAAACCAAGTTCACCAGCATAGAAATTACCATCTGTTAATCCTAACACATTTGTGGCTTTTGTATCAGCATCAGAGTGTAGGTATTGAGCCTTTGCTTTTATGCCTATATCATCTGTGATTTCAAAATTACTATTTAATTCAACTGCTGTATAATCTGCAAGTTTATCGGCTCTTGCATACCATAGTTGGAAACCAACTGGATTGTATGAACCTATGACGGCAGCACCATAAACATTACCTGGTTTATATACAAGTCTTTCTTTACCATCGCCATCTTTCGCTTTTGAGCCATCTGTATTGTATACTTTACCAGATGCAACTTTTAATAAATTACCATAAACTTCATAAGGGGTATTGTATTCAAGTGCATCAAAAGCAACAGCAGCAAGAGTTAAACCGTCGATATCTTGATTCAAAACTTTGATACCAGTACCTACAAGATCGCTAGTAAAGAAAGTTCCCATTACTTGTTTACCAGCTAGGATAGTTGTTTTACCAGCTGTATAGCCAAGATATGCTTGATAAACATTAAATGGCTCGGTTGTATTTGTTGAATCCAAGCCGCTATTGCCACTAGTATCACGAGAAATATATCTTAGACCCAAAACACCATGGAAATTATCGTCAAAGACTGCTTTTAAATTTGTTTGAAATTTAAAAGTATGATGAGCATTTGTTTTTCTTGCGCTTTCTATTTTTTTGCCATCAGCGTCTTTTGTTTCTCTTTTTATGTTGTCATATCTGTATCTAGCCATACCAGAAACATCAACATTTTTAATAGCGTCTTCAAGCGAAATAGCTGAAGCAAAATTAGCACA
>JAILCJ010000189.1 GCA_024680445.1 Campylobacter sp. | reverse complement strand
AAAGCCAAAACTAAAAAAATAAGCCTATTCATAAAATAAAATTTCGCTCGTATCGCCATTTATTTCTAGCATTTTTATGCTTTTTGGCTTTTTGCCACCAGCAATTTTTATGCTCTCAAATATCTTTTTTAGCCAAATATTTTTTGGTTTTAAAAGCATTTCCCAGTCGTTTTTTTCTCCGCCCACTTCTATGTCAAAGTCCTTTTTTAAAGCGTCTGTATCGAAATTTATAATGTTTAAAAACAAATTTTTATCATAGTCTTTTTGCGACTTTATCCACTTACCATCTATCAAGGCAAAGGTGCCTTCGCTACTGATTTTAACGCTATTTACAACTGGTTTTTGGGTGTTCCAAAAAAGCTCTTTGTTTTTAAAAGTAAAATTTCCTTCGCTTTTGATAGGTTTAGAAAAGTTTTTGATATTTTTACTTTGTTCAAATTTGCCATCAAATTCGCTCACTTTTAAATGTGCTAACTCTGAAATTTCAAGCCCAAAAGCAAAGCCAAAAAAGGCTAAAAAACATAAAATTTTTTTCATTTTTTCACCACCTTTTGCAAGGCATCTTTTAGCACTTGGGGTAACTCATAAAGCGTCTCGCCCTCCAAAGTTACAGCCACTTGCGTTGTGCTTGCCTCGCATAATTTAGTCTTTAAATCCTCATCAAAAATCGTGTATTTAAGTCGCAAAAATACATCGTATTCGTCTATGTCGATTTTTACCTTGATGATTTGTTTAAATTTGATATAGCTAACAAATTTTAAGTCAAGTTTTATCACCGGCAAGGCAAAACCTGAATCTTTCATTTTCATATAATCACAACCAAGTTCGTCTAAAAACGAACATCTTGCACTTTCTAAAAATCTTACATAATTGCCGTGCCAAACTACGCCCATGCTATCAACGTCGTAAAATTCGGCTTTTAAACTATAAAATTCACTTATCATCTTGTCCCCAAAAATCATAAAAATTAAACCAAAATTTTGGCTTTTCGCAAACTTCTTTTTCTAAAATTTCTACATATTTTGCCAACAACTCATCGACTTTTGCTTGTTTTTGCTCTTTATCGCTTTGCAAAGCCTTGACGCTTATTTCGTATTTGTTAAGGTTTTTTATGCAGTTTAAACAAACTAATTGGCTTTTTAAAATGTGAGCTAGATAAAACGCACCTTGTGGGAATTCGCACTCTTTGCCAAGAAATTTTATCCTTGCATTTTTGCTATTTGAAATGCTGGTTCTATCGCCCATTATGCCGATATGATCGCCATTTTGTATGATTTTTTCAAGCTGTAAAATATTTTGTATATCAAGCTCTTCAACGAGCAAAATATTTATCTTTTTTGATGAAACTTTATTCATAAAATCAATAAATTTTTGAGTATTTTTGCCATACATCAAAATGTAAATTTTACTACTGCCTAGCTTTTCTTCAAAACCCCTTGCTATCTCGACATTTCCAAAATGCGAAGTGAGTATAACCTTGCCTTTTTGCTGATTTTTTAGCAAAGCAAGGGCGTAACTTTCATCTTTTATAACTATGCTATCAAATTTGATTTTATCCTTCCAAAGTGCTATTTTATCGCATATAGCAAGGGCAAATTCATAAAAATTTATATAACTTAAAAAGTATTTTTTAAAAAAAGAAAGTTTTTCACCATTTTTGAAAAGATACAAATTTTCATAAAATTTGCAAATCGCTTTTCTTTGCATGGCAAAAAACAAAAAATAAAACAAACTTATCCAAACAGCAAGGAATTTAACCAAAAATTTAGGCAAATATGCAACCAAAAAAAGGCTAAGATTTAACCAAAAAACTCCCCCTTTTTCGTTTTGTTGCCACCATTTCATAGTTTTTGCCTAAGTTTTTTAAACGCAAAAAGCGGTAATAAGAAAAAATGCTTGGCGTGCACCTTTGAAATTTTAAGATTGTCTTTTAGATATTTAAAGTGCGAAATGCCGTTTTCTTCGTAGCTAACCTTGGTGTCTATCCATACAAATTTGATACCAAATTTATAAGCCATAACAAAAATTTCTATATCAAAATCCATGGCATCTGACTTGCATTTTGGATAAATTTCTTGCATATTTTTTAGCGGATAAATTCTCATGCCACACATACAATCTTTTATATCGCCACCAAGAGTATTGATTTGCACCCAAAAATTCGTGATTTTTCTACCATAAAGCCTTGATTTTGGAGCGTTGTCAGAGTAAATAGGATTCGCACAGATTATGGCTTCTGGATTTTGCTCGCAAGATCTCATAAATTCGTCAAAATTGCTTAAATCATGCTGCAAATCCGCATCGACACAAAAAGCGTGGCTGTAACCTAGCAAATAAGCCAAGCCAAGCCCTTTTTTTATAGCCGACCCCTTGCCCTCGTTGCTTTCTTTGGTGTAAAGCATGAGTTTTGCTTTTTGCATTTGCAAGTTCAAATTTGATGCATTTAGTGCCTTTAAAGCACTTTTGCCATCTTCATTTGAGCCGTCATCGACTATCAAAATATCATAAGCATAGCCTTGGAGAATTTGCGTTAATTTGCCTATGGTGTAGGGGTGATTGTAATAAGGAATCAAAAAAACTACTTGCACAAAACCAGCCTGCCACTAGCACAAATTTGGTAATTTTTTGTGATTTCAAAATAAATTTTATCTTGTTTTTTTATCTCTATATTTATCTCGTCAAAAGGGCGAACGAGACTCGTAAATTTCGCACTTTCTATCTCGCAAATTTGTTTTCTTAAAATATTATATTGTTCTAAAAGTTCATAAACTAGTCCGATTTGCACAAAACCCGGCAAAACTGGAAAATTTGCAAAATGTCCGTCAAAATAAAAGCAAGACGGACTGATAAAAGCCTTCGCACTTATGGTATCTGGCAAAACCGTTATGTCTTCAAATTCGATCCTATGTAGTTTTTTGCACTCGGCTAAAAAATCCGCCTTTGTTATCTTGCCTTGGGCGTTGTATGGCAAAGTATTTCTTATATAAAAATATCTTATTTCGTTGCCAAAATGCTTATTTAGCTCGGCTTTTAGCGAATTTGTAATGGCTAGTTTGCCACCATTTCTAAACGCCTCTTTGCCCTCGTCTGAAAGCGTTAAAAGTGCTGAAAATCTAGTTTTATCATCTTCAAGCCCCACATAACACTCGTCTATAAGCTCGTTTGCTCGTATCACGGCTTCGACGCTATCGAGGTTAAATCTTTTTTCATGTAGTTTTACCATTCTATCACTCCTACCCAAAAGCACGATTTTATCGCCATCTATCCTAGCGCAGTCGTTGCTTACAAACTCATCTTTTAAGATAGCATTTTTTTGCCAAGGCGAATCTATGATAAGCCTTTCGTCTTTATCAAGACTGGCTTTTACACCCTTAAAAAGCACCAAACCATCGCCTTTATTTCTTGCTATAACGCCGGTTTCTGTGCTACCGTAAATCTCGATAAGTTCGGTGTTTGGCAATTTTTCATTTACATCTTTTCGAGTTTGCTCTGGTAATTTTGAACCGGCTGTGATTATCCTTTTTATGGATTTTATATCGCTAAGATCGTGTTTTAAAAGTACATTTAGAGCAGTTGCGGTGCTTAAAAGCGTAAAATCCTCGCTATTTTTAGCATAAAGCATAAAATCTTCTGGATAAAGCAAGGTTTCGTTTTCTATAACTCCGCCATTTACCAAAGGCAAAAAGATTTTAAAAGTTAGTCCAAAAAGGTGTTGAAATGGGATATTTGCAACGATTTTATCATCTTTTTTCAAAGCAAGCATATCTTGCAAGGCATGAGCCTCATTTATCATTTGCTCTAAACTTTTTGGGATTTTTTTGGCAACCGAACTGCTACCGGAGGTTTGCATATAAAAGATATTTTGCGGATTTGTATCTAGCTTTGATTTTTCGCCGTTTGCACTTTGTAAAATTTCTTTAAAATTTTTATCACTGATGTTAAATTTGTCATTTAAACTTTCTTTTTGCAAGATAAAAACTTTCAAATTTAAACTCATGGCTGCCAAAAAAGCCACCAAAAAATCATAATTATCCGATAAATAAATTTCTATTTCGTCTAAGTTTTGTTTTTTCAAAGCACTCGCAAAAAGCGATATATTTTCTAAAAGTTCATCTTTGCTTATTTCTTTTTTGTTTTTTAAAATACGAAAATTTGAATTTATAATCTTTTGCATAGTATCACTTTCCTAAATATCATTTCTCCAAAAAATAATATGCCTATTAAAACATACGAAATTACACCTGTATAAATTGTCCAAGCCGCCTTGTTGCTAAAACTAGCTAAAATCACGCAAACAAGGGCGTTTAACACAAAAAATACACACCAAAGTATGGTGAGTTTTCTAGTGTAATTTAGTGCATTTTCATCTAAAATTTTACCCTGTTTTTTGGCTGAAATTTTTGCAAATTTTGTGATTATAGCTTCGCCATTTAGACTACTTGCAAAAATCGCCAAAAATGATAAATTTATAATCACCGGATAAAGATAAATCAAAAATTCACTCTTTATCAAAGCCAAAGCCAAAAATAACATGGCTAGCAAAATATCTGAAATTTTACGCCCTATAAACCACTTTGTAGCCCAAAGCAATGCCATAAAAAGTAAAATTTCGACTAAATATGCGTCTTTATAAAACCACAGCAAAAACGGATAGGCAAAATTTGCACCGTTAAAGATGACATTAAATATCATCTTTTTCAAGTTTTTTAGCCACCACCGAAACTATATCTTGCAAGGTTCTAACTTCTTTGAAATCGTTCGCTTGCATTTTATAGCCTGTTTGTTTTTTCACATAATCAACCAAATCAATAGCGTCTATGCTATCTATATCTAAGTCCTCATAAATGCGAGCTTGCAAAGAAATTTTTTCTTTTGGAATTTCAAACAATTCAACCAAAGCTTTTTGCAATATCTCAAAAATCGCTTCTTCGCTCATATTAGCCTTTCTTTTGTTCTATGTATTTTGCAAGTGAATCGACGCTATAAAAAACTTCTTTTAAATTTGTAGTTTTTGCGTCCAAAACTATACCGTAAGTCTTTTGAATCGCTAGTCCAAGCTCCAAGGCATCAACGCTATCAAGCCCTAAACCATCGTTAAAAAGCGGTGCTTTATCATCTATGTCGCTAGGCTTTATGTCCGGGATATTTAGACTTTTGATGATTAGCTCTTTTATCTCATCGTTCATTATCAAATTCCTTTTTATACAAATCCTGCATATTTTGGTAAAGTTTCCTCACCCGAATAGGATTTTGTTTAGTTTTTTCGTAATTTTGTATGTCTATATAATCGTTCATCACAAAATTAAAATTCATATTTGGGGTTTCATACCATTTTGAACCCCGTTTTAAGCAATATTTATCAAGCTTTATAAAAAGCGGATAAAGTCTTTTTGCTCCGTTTATCGCTACATAAAATGCAGCCTTGTGAAAGCTAATTTTATCAGTAGTTCTTGTGCCTTCTGGAAAAATCAGCAAATTCTCGCCAGATCTTAGGGCATTTAAACTATCGTTTAGCAAACTTTCATTATCGCTATTTGAGATATAACCGCTGGCTTTTATCGCTCCAAACAAAAAAATATTTCTTGTAAGTTCTGACTTTACCACGCAATTTATCCGCCTTAAATTTCCCAGCATAAAAACCACATCAAGCAAAGATGGGTGATTTGCTATTATAAGGGCTGATTTTAAATTTTTGGTATCAAGTCTTAGGGCATTGTAGTTAAATTTGCCACTCAAATGCCCTAAAACAAGAAAAAATCTCCATGAAACAAAAACCAGATCCCTAGATAAATTTTGCACCGATTTTAGCTTATGAAGTCTAAGTAAAATCACTGGCAAAAATACCAAATTTCCGATCAAAGCTATGATACCAAAAAGCGAAAAACAAAAAGCTGATGAAAGCATTTCTTTCATTTTAATGTCCACTTAAAATTTAAAGAATTTGAACTAAATTCATAGCCTTTTGCCTTGCTTTTTAAAGCTCTCAAAAAACGCAAATAGCTTTTATCGGCTTTGTTATCTATCATCAAATTTGAACTAAATTCAAGCTCAAATTTATCCCCCCGACAAATTTGCATAGCCAAAAATGCATAATCCTCTGGCTCTTTATCATCGCCCAAAAGCTCGTCATAAACCACGACAAAAGCTTCATCTTTCATCTTTGAAACAGCACTTATCAAGGCATTTTCAAAAGGCAAATTTGATGAAATAGCTGTGATTTCATTGTGATTTTGCTTTTCTATCGCCACAAGTGCTGGGGCGGAATTTAGCACCGATAACGAAAAAGACACCGGCGAGATAAGTTCGGTATCTTTTAACTCTTTTAAAAGCGTAAAACAA
>JAILCJ010000186.1 GCA_024680445.1 Campylobacter sp. | reverse complement strand
CTTTTCAAATTTGCTATCAAATTTGATATTTAAAAATCCAAAGTATCAAATTTGATTTTAGCTCGTGATTTATATTTATTAGCCCTTTAAAGGCGGAAAAAATGAAAAAAAATGCTTTTTGCGGATTAGAGTATGATTTTTGTTAAAACTGTTTTTAATTCCTCGTTCCACTCGCAAGCGCTTAAAACATCTTTGCTGTGGCAAATTTTTTCATCGCTAACATCGCAATACTGCGAAAGGGCGTTTTTATAACCTCCGCGTATGCAAGCTTCTTTGCCGTCCAAAAATCCAGCACCAGCAAGGATTAAAGAGCCGAGGTCAAAACCAAATTTGAGTTTTGTATAACTGGCTGATTTTATCCACGACAAAAAAATATCGTCGTATCTAAGGCTAAGAGCACCGATTCCATCGGGCACTATAACCATATCGGCACCATAAATGCTTTCGCCATAAATTTCAGGGTGCAAACGAATCCCGAGTTCATCGACTATTTCGGGTTTAAAAGCACAAGTTTTTACATTTGCGTTTGCAAAAGAATGCAAAAAAACCATTAAATTTGCAAAATTTACGAGATTGATCTTATCGTACATAACTACTGCGATTTTCATTGTTGCCCTTTTGTCGTAAAATGTTTTATTAAACGCAATGCCAAAGGGTGTTTCGCCTTTTGACTTTCATAGATAAAAACGATTTTTGCGTTTAAATTTGTTTTAATTAACTGTTTTATAACGGCGGCATTTGGATGGCTGTCTAGCTCATTTTCAAATACACAAAACAGCTCCCAAGCCTTTAAAGCCAAGTCTTTGTCAAAATCAAGCACAAGTTGTGAGGCTTTAAAGTCAAAGTCCAAAGCCCTTTGTTTTATCGCCCAAAAAAGTCCTGCCGCACTCAAAAAATTTGAGTTTTTATTTGCTAAAAGTATTTCGTTTTCGTTTAAAATTCCAAAAATTTCAGGGTCTTTATAGCCATTGCTAGCTCTAATATTTGCACAAATTTCCCCAAAATTTAGAGTTTTCAAACACGCCCTTTAAAATTTTTCGTAAGCTTATCTAAATATTTATAAAAATTTTATATAATCACGCAATTTTTACTAATAGATAAAAATAAAAACTTTATTTAAAAAGTAAAATTTAAAAACGAAGCGTTATAATAGAAAAAAAGGCGGGGAGATGTTGCGAATAGAGCATTTTAATGAGGACGATTTCGAAAGAATTTTCGTGTTCGGCGACTTACACGGCAGAATCGATCTCTTTGAAGCTATGCTTAAAAAAATTAATTTCACAAGATACGACCTGCTTGTTATTTTGGGCGATAGCCGTGATAAAAGAAAAGACGACATAAGAATTTATATGAAATTTCGCAGGCTCTTAGACGAAGGTTACAATTTAAAACATGTGCTTGGAAATCACGAGCAAATCATGGTTGATTGCTATTACGGACGCCAAATCAACAAATACAACAGCCACAGCATTTGGTTAAGAGAAAATCAAAGTAAAAATTTAGAAGCAATGTGTAAACGAAAATCAAACAGAAAAGAAATTATTTGGTTAATGAACTATATCGAAAGTATGCCCCATATTTTGGTATCTGACGAGAGTATTTATGTGCATGCGGCTTATGATTTTGGGCTTGAACTTAGCGAACAAGATGAAAATTTTATCATCTGGTCTAGAGCACCTTTTTGGCATGAAAATGATAGCGGAAAAGAAGTGTATTACGGACATACGCCAAACAAGGACAACGAGATTCATCTCCGACAAAACAGCGTTTATAGCATGGATGTTGGGGCGTTTTACTACGGCAGGTTGGTAATAATGGAGAAAAAAAGCAAAGAAATTTTTGAAGTTGGCAAAAAACATTGCAAAGCTGGTAAATTGCGATAATCCATCAAATTTTTAAATAAATTTCGCAGAAAAATATCAAATTTAAATGCAAATATGCTTTGTATCGAAGTTAAATAAGAGCTTTCACCCTAAATTTGCGTTTAGGGTGAAAGTTTTTTTTATTTTATAGTTTGAAAAATGCTAAGGTCAAGAGAATTTGCACGATCGTAAATCGTAACTATTCTAGCGATTTTGTAGATATTTCGCATGATGTCTTGTAGCAAGTGGCTATCGTTCATAAGTGAAGTAGCCATGGCTGGTGTGATTTGATTTTTAGACAAAAGCTCATTTACTTTTTTGCTAGAAAGCACGTCAAATTCGTGAATTTCACTGCTTAAAGCCTTAGAAATTTTAAATACTTCTTTGCTGTCTTTAATGTTGAAAATCATCCTTAGCAAGATAAGCATTTGCAAACGCAAATTGTTATACTCGCCACGAATATAATCGTTATTTGACTGCAAATATTTGTAAAAATTCGGCTCGATACTTTTCATATCTTTTAGGATTTCAGCGCACTCCATAGCGATACGACGGACATTTGCAAAGGCCTTAGGGTCGTTGTCGTTAGCATGTGATAACTCAACACGCATGGCAAAATTTACTATCTCGTTATACAAAGGTTTAAAGCGAGTTATGTAAAGTTTGTCAAAGTCGATTTCGTTAAGAGTGGTTCTTTTGCTAATGACTTCAACAGGGTTTAGCCCGCTGGTAATGTCATTTGTAGAAAAGTGCAAACTTTTTGTAACGATAGATAGAGCGTTGCGGAAAAGGTGCATATTTTCGTTCGCCAAGGCTAGTTTTGAAGCCTCGATAGAAGCGATAACCTCTTCGTTTAGATAGTTTGGAGTAGAAATATGCTCTTTTTTGGCTTTGAATTTGATTTTTTCATTTAACAATTTCTCCATGTATCCTATCAAGAAGTAAAAGACGCAAATTCCTAGCAAATTTGCCGTAAAGTGCAAAATAGCAAGTTTTTGCAAATAATCATCTGCTTTTACGCCCATTAGCCCTGATATGAAGTTGATAAGATCGATAAATTGCCACAAGAAAGTTATAGATACAAAAGCCAAGCTTAGGTTAAAGATAACGTGAGCCATGGTGAGCTTCTTGCCGTTTATACTTGCATTTATCGAGCCAAGCACGGCAGTAACGGTCGAACCAACATTTGAACCTATGGCGATGGCTGCGGCATTTTCAAAGTTAATTTGTCCAGTTGCCAAGGCACTAAGTGTAAGGATAAGCGTTGCGTGTGAACTTTGCAAAAGTGCGGTAATAACGACGGCGATAAGGGCATAAGTGATGGCACCCAAATAGCCCGGCATCGCATAATCAGCAAGGTTTATGGTTTGTTTTATAGCCTCAAAACCTTCTTTCATAAATGCAATACCAAAAAATATTAGACCGATACTTAGGATTAGCATACCACTGCCTTTTATCGTCTTTGTTTTTGAAAAAGCCATAAAAATACCAAAAATGATAAAAGGCATAGCGAATTTCGCTATATCAAAGCTAAAACCAAAAGCTGCAAGCAACCAAATACCAACGGTTGCACCGAGGTTTGAACCATAAATGATGCCGATACCACCGCCAAGAGTGATAAGACCAGCACCAACAAATGAAATCGCAAGCAAGCTTACAAGACCGCTTGACTGCATGATAGAGGTCGAGATCAAACCAAAAAGCAGACTTTTATAATTTTTGTCTGTTGTTTTGCGTAAAAACGTCTCCAAACGACCACCGGCAAGCATAGCAAAGCTTTCTTCCATTATATTCATCGCATAAAGGAAAAAGCTAAGACCAAAGACGATTTTCATAGCACTTTCGTTTTTGAAAATCAGATAAACTATGCCAACTATGCACAAAGCAAGTATAATCTTTTTCATGTGCCGCCTTTCTAGTAGAAATTAAATTTGACAATTTTACTCAATCACAACTAAATTTTAACCTAAAAAAATGTAATTTTGTGAAAATTTATAAAATTTTAAAATTAGAATA
>JAILCJ010000175.1 GCA_024680445.1 Campylobacter sp. | reverse complement strand
ACTTTAAAAAATGAAAGACAAATTTTTGGTTTTTTTGATAGTGAAATACCAAATGCAAAAGAAATAAAACTAAGTTTTGAAGATGCGTTTTTGGGGCTTGTTGGGAGGTATTGATGAAATATATATTATTGAAAGAGTTTTTAAAATTTAAATTTGTGTTTTTATTTTTTGCTCTTGGACTTAGTTTTTGTGTTTTGTGGTGTTACTTTGAAATTTCTGGCGGTATGAAACGTTTTGGAGTCGGTTTTTATACGCTCGAAGTTATTTACAATAAAAATTTTACTTATAATTTTTTAGATATTTTAAATATTGCCCTTGCCTTTGCCATCGGCTTTTGTTCGATGTTTGCAGAGCGTTTAATGGGACGAATTAGGGTGCAGTTTCATTTTCCGCATTCTTATTTAAAAAATGCACTTTATATCACTTTGATTCCGCTTTTATTTTTGCTTTTATTATATGTGCTAGAAATTTTTGCCATGGTTTTTATGCTTTATCAATTTTTTCAACCTGAACTTGTAAATGCATTGATATCTACATTGGTTTATTCATGTATATTTGGTGTTGGGGTGTTTTATTTGAGTCAAGCAATGTTGATAGAGCCTGATATAAAAAAAGTTTTTGCTTATGTTTTAGTGCTTTTAATGAGCGGATTTTTATATTTTAAGATAAATCCAGATGTAGATGAAAGCGGGCTTTACTATTTAAATGATAATTTTTGCTTATATCTTGGAGTATTTTTGTTTTTTGCGATCGCTTCTGTCATGCTTTCATTGCAAAATTATAAAAAAGGCTATATAAAATGAGATATTTAAATTTATGTATAGTAGCGATTTTTTCACTATTTCTTAGTTATTTTTTGCCAGTTTTTATAAATTTGGTATTAAAGCAAGACTATGTTTTTGAACGTGTTCGTTATTCGCCAGTGGAAGAAAATTTTATGATAGCTAAATTTGATAGAACAAACAACACTCAAAGTTACAGATTGTACGGCGTTGGTGATATTTCACAAAGTCAGTATTTGCAAAATTTACCATTTACAAATGCACATTTTTTGATAAAAGAGGGTAAATTTCCAAAGAAATTTGAATATTACGAGAAAAATCCGCAAGAAATTTCAAAAAATTCTCAATATTTAAGTGTAAAAGCTAGCGAAAATAAAGCAAAATTTCCACCACTTTATCCTGTTTTGAGTCAAAATGAGTTTGATAAAATCATTTATGAACCATATATCATTGCATTGGGCGATAAAAATGGACCTTGGGTAGTAGATAGTTTAAAAAATAAAAAAGATACAAATTTGAGTAAAGTTTTGAGCGATAAATTGAAATCAAGCGGTTTTGTACCGCCTGCAAAAAAATATTTTTTAAATGTTTCAAGCATGAAAGAGTTTGATTGGGGTGCTTTTATGGTTGACGGCGAGGACAAGGTTTTTCATATCAAATTTGATAGTGCCAATTTTGTAGTAAATAATACAAAAATTGTGCAAAAAGATATTATAAATATAGTTGTGAAAGAAGATAAAAGACAAGAATTTTATGCACTTTTGATAGCAAAAGACACTCTTGGACTTATAGCTTATGGGGATTATAAATTCGTGAAACTTCCAAATGACGGTTATGAGCCATTTGAGTCAAATCTTGTTTTGCGTATTAGTCCGGTTGATAAAATTTTGGAATTTGTTACTCCAAATTTATCAAAAAGCATAGTTATGAATTTAAACTATGAACCGATAAAGAACTTTGAATTAAATTTAGAAAAATCAAATGCTTTTTTATGGTTAAAAGAATATATTTTGCCATTTGAATTGCAATTAAGTCAAGATATACACGCTTATAAATTTAGTTTTGAAAAATTTAGTTTAAAAAGCTTAATTTTGACAATTTTACTTGTTTTGGTTTATTTTTTAGCGAATTTTTACCGTAAAAAAATTACAATTTTGCAAAGCTTTATTGTTTTGATATTTGGCATTTATGGATTGATATCCGTGCTTATTTTTAAATCAAAAAAGGATAATAGATGAAAAAAATTTTAGTATTTTTAACTTTTTTTGTATGTTTGTTTGGTGAGCAAATCGCCTTAAAACAAGACCCAAGCATACTAAGTGGTGAGCTTGAAAATGGCTTGAAATTTTATATCAAAGAAAACAAAAATCCAGCAAAAACAGCAAATTTCTTTCTTATAATAAATTCCGGTTCTATCGACGAAGCCCCAAACGAACGTGGTTTGGCACATTTTATCGAGCATATGGCGTTTAATGGTAGCAAGGATTTTAGCAAAAACGAGCTAATCAAAACCCTTGAAAAGCTCGGTGTGAGCTTCGGTGCGGATCTAAACGCCTACACGAGCTACGACGAAACGGGTTATATGCTAAACATCGCTACAAAGGACGAAAACCTAAAAAAGGCGTTTAAAGTGTATCGAAACTGGATAGACGGACTTAGTTTTGATGCAAACGAGCTAGAAAAAGAGCGAGGCGTCATACTTGCCGAACAAAGGCAAGGCGACGATGCGGATTATAGGCTGTATATCGCACAGATGAAGGATTTGTTCGCAAATAGCGTGTATTACGACAAGGCTCCCATAGGCGACACAGAAGTTATCAAAAACACGGATACTGCGAGGATAAAAGGGCTTTATGAAAAAATTTATCAGCCAAGATTTATGAGTTTTGTAGCGGTCGGGGATTTTGACAAAAAGCAAATCGCAGGGCTTGTTAAGGCAAATTTTGCTTCGGCAAAAAACACAAACGAGTATCAGCACCCTGACAAAAGCATAGCTTTTAGAAGCGGACTAAGCGTCTTTAACTACGATGCCAACGAGACTGGCAGCGATTTTATAAGGCTAAATTTGATGGATAAATTTAGCCCTACAAAAACCCAAAACGACATTAAATCAAATTTGCTAAACGCCATTATTTCGCAGCTGATCGCAAATTTGTATGAGCAAAAAACCGCAAACGAAAATTCGCTGATAAAAATGGGCTTTATATCCAGCCCTGTACGCGACCAACAAAGGGCGTATGCTTTTAATGCCAGAGTCGTAAATAACGACTTTGAAGCGACTTTTTTGGATATGCTAGGCGTCATCAAGGGCATAAAAGAAGGCGGATTTAGCAAGGCGGATTTTGAAGATGTCAAAAAATCGTTTAAAACATCGTTTCAGGCTCGTTACGAGCTATCAAAAAGCAAAAAATCCAGCGATATTATAGAGGATATCACCACCGCCATAAGCCTTGGTTCTGTGATTTTGAGCGATGAAGACAGCAAAAATATCAGCCTAAAAATTCTCGATGAAATCACTCTAGGCGATGTCAAAAAGGAATTTGATCGCATAATGAGCCTTGATGATAAACGTGTGCTGGTGTTTAGTTCAAGAGGGTTTAAGCTTGATAAAAAGGGATTTTTGGCTCTTAAAAACAAGGCGACCCCATACACAAAACACTTGCAAAATCAAGCGATTCCAAGCTCTTTGGTCGATGAAAAAAGCATAAAAGATGGCAAAATTTTAAGCAAAATTTATGATAAAAAACACAAATTTTATCGCTACACTCTCGAAAACAACGCCACCGTGGTGCTAAAACCAACAGACAAAAAGAAAAATTTCGTCCTTTTTCAAGCCGTATCAAAAGGCGGAACTTCTAACCTAAAAGAGCCAAAACACGGCGGTTTTGCGACAAATCTTTCAAACGAAAGCGGAGCTGGTGAGTTTAATAATTATCAAATTTCAAAAATCCTAAACGGCAAACAGCTAAGCTATGAAAAAAAGATAAACGAGCTCTCGCAAGGATATTACGCAAGTGCGACCACAACGGACATAAAAAGCCTTTTTGAGGCGATAAATTTGGAATTTAACTCACCAAGGCTAGATGAAAAAGTCTGGCAAAGGCTAAAAACCAAAATCGCTGATAATTTGCAAAAAGAAAAAAACTTGCCCGAAAAGAAATTCGCCAAGGAGGTTGTGAAGTTTTATTACAGCGAAAATTTGCGTAGAAAACCCCTAGAAATAAGCGATCTAGACGGCGTTAAGCTAGATGAATTAAAAGCGATAATAAAGGCTAAATTTACAAATCCGAGCGATTATAATTTTGTGATAGTTGGGGATTTTGAAGTCGAAAAAATCGAGCCTTTGATAAAAAAATATCTCGCCAGTCTAAGCCCCAAAAACACTCATCAAAGCTTTGTCGATGACGGCGTGCGTGCCAAATTTGGACAGCATAAATTTCAAAAAAATTATCAAACGACCCAAAGAAGCGATGTGAGCGTGAATTGCATAAATTATAACGCCAAATATTCATACAAAGACACGGTTTTGGCTCGTGCTTTGCGTAGCGTTTTGCAGACTGCTTTGCGTGAAAAAATTCGCGAAGACGAGGGCGAAACTTATGGGTTTAGAGTAATGCTAGGGCTTAAAAAACACGCCATTGAGCACAGTGTGTTAAACATTTCTTTCACCGCCTCGCCAAAAAGCGTGGATAAAATTTTGTCCCAAATCAAGCAAATACAAAACACTATCAAAAAAAGCGGTGCCATCTCGCCAGTTCATCTTGAAAATTTCAAAAAATCCACTATCATAACCATGAAAAAGTATTACGATCAGCCAGATTTTTTAGTTAAAAATATAGCTTCAAATTTGATTTTTGACACAGAAATTTTTGATATAAACGAGTATGAAAAGATAGTAAAATCTATCACAAATGACGATATTATAAGAATCGCAAACATATTTTTGGACGATAAAAACGAGTTTATAAGTATAAATTCACCAAAAAAGTAAGCATTTAGTTTTTTGTGTTGGCTATGTTAAAATTTTGTTTTTTGGTAAAAATTTAAAATTTTTTAGTTATTTTTTTTGCTAACTTCGGCATTTTCGGCTCCCTTTTAATTTTATACTACCGCAAAATGTGATTTTTTTGCTATCGGTAGTAAAAACGGTAGTATAAAAATCTTGATAGTAAGTGATAACAACTTCTAGCAAGTTTTAGTAATTTTATCTGAAAAAGCCTAAAAATTTAAAATATTTTGATTGTTTTTGGTGCTAAGTGATTGTAAGTTTTAGTAAGTAGTGGCGGACAGAGAGGGACTTAAAAATATATTTAAAATCCCTTATTTTAGGCATAAGATTATATAGTGATACAAAAAGTGATACAATTTAGAATCATCTTTTTATATAATGAGTCTTAATCTAAATAGTTAAGTATTATAGCATAATTTTACATCGCAATGGCTATTTTGAGAGTAACATAAGGTACAAATTCTCAAAATCAGACTTTACCTTATAAGTCAGGAAATATAAAAATATGCTTTT
>JAILCJ010000172.1 GCA_024680445.1 Campylobacter sp. | reverse complement strand
AATTTCCTTTCACACCAAGAGAAACAAGATCATATTCTCCATCCAAATTTAATGCATTAGCATCAAATTTGTATCCATCATCATAATCGGCTTGTGATACAAAATTGAAGTTTTCGTCTGCATAAGAATACCTAAAACCTTTTGGCACATCAGCACCAAGAGTGGAATCTTCACTAAAGTTAGGTTTAACTTCAATCTCATTCATGTTACCAGCTTTATCAACTGCTTGAACCTTGACTTCAAGACCTTGAATAGAATCGCTTGGTGTGATATCCCAAGTACCATCATGATTATTAACATAAGCAGAAGCTATTTCCTTACCGGTATTTTTATCAACTAGTATAGCTTGTTCTGCATCATCATCAAGAGCAATTGTAATAGTTGGAGTTACATCTTCTATTATTGCACTTGGATCTTTACCGTCGATTTCTTCAACTTTAAGATTAAGAGTCGTATCTACAATAACAGCTACACGTGATGAAGGAGAAGAATTTGCAAAATCATCAGTCGCAGTAACTACAACATAATTTGTACCTTCCGCTAATGATATATTATGTTCTGCTAGATTAATTTCCCATTTACCACTCTCAGGAATTTTATAATATTCTTGAATTTCGCCTTTATTACCCACCAATGTTCTTCTTTCTCCATCTTGAGTTGCTACTGTTATATTTAACTGTGCACCAGGTTCTCCCATTCCAGTTAATACAGGACTATTATCGTTTATTAAAATTGTTTTATTATCTTTATATTTTTCAGCAACATCTATTGGTTTACCAGTACCAGCATCTGTATCTTCAACAATTTTATTATCAACAATAGTATAATTTACTTCGTTATCCGTCAATTCTAGCAATCTACCATAAGTGAAATTATCTGTAGCGCCTTTTTCACCGCTACCTGGGTTACCTGCTTTATCAGTTACAGTTACTTTTACATTATCACCTACTTCTATTGGGTTTTTTGGATCAAATGGAATATGAATCTCAAAATTACCATTATCATCAGTTTTACCGGTATTTTGATATTTATCGACCGTAACATCTTTTGGAATATCAATGCTAGAATCATTAATAGTAATAGCAATTGGAGCATTTGGCTCATCACTATGACCTTTGATAATTATTACATCTGCTTCTGGTAATGGATCGCCCGGATTCGTTCGTTGTTCATCAAGTTCTGTAATTACAGCACTGTCAATTTCAACTTTTGGTCCTGTTTCATCAGTATAATCTAATGGACCAGCTGGTTTAGTATCTTTACCTTCGTTACCTGCTTTATCAGTTACAGTTGCTGTTACTTCTGTGCCAGGAGCTACTGGATCTACTTCAAGATTGAAATCACCGTTTTCATCAGTTGTACCTTTACCAAGTTCTTTACCATCAGGATCAGTTATAACAACTGGAGCATTTGGTTCATCACTATGACCTTTAACTATAGTTTTTTCTGGTGTATCGTCAGCTGGATCACTACTATCAACTGGTGTAACTTCTGTAAGATCAACTACTGGTGGAGTTGTATCTTCATAAACAACTGGACCAGCTGGTTTAGTATCTTTACCTTCATTGCCCTCTGGATCTGTTACTGTCGCTGTTACATCATCTCCAGGATTTACCGGATCGGTTTCAACTTCAAAATTACCGTTATCGTCAGTAGTGCCTTCGCCTATTTTTTTGCCATCTTTATCTGTGATAACAACTGGAGCATTTGGTTCATCAGAATGACCTTTAACTATAGTTTTATCTGGTATACCGTCTGCTTTTGGATCTGTATCTACTGGTGTTACGCTATCTAAAACAACCTCTGGTGCATTTGATACTGCAACTGGAGCTTCATCACCTTGTGCTGTGCCTATGCTTCTTGGTTCATAACCACCGCCACCAAAGCCGTCGCCCAATACACCTATACCAACTTCTTGTACTCTTGACTCGTGTCCGCCTTCTTCAAATGCCATTTGGTTGATAGAGCCGGTTCCTGTTGAACCGCCACCAGCACCACCACCAGCTGCTGTTTCTTCAAGTTGTGAAACATCTTCACCTCTTAACAATGCTTGTTGTAGTGCACTTACATCTGCAACTGCATCTGAGCCAAAACTTTGTGCTCTTGCGACACTTTCATCCATAGAAATAGTGTCATTTCCTAAAACGCTGATGTCTTTTCCGTTATCCATAGATACAACTGCACTTGAATTGCTAGTTGTAGTCTTTAAAACCTCCCCTAGAAATATCGCATCACCTGCGTTTAAAACTCTCTCGCCACCGTTAGCATCGATAGCGATAACCCTCCCTGTTACTTGTTTTACAGTTCCGATTTGTGTTGACATGGAATCCTCCTAATAAATTTTGTCGGCAATTATAACTAATTAACTATTCATTGTCTATTGTACTTTGGTACAATTTTTTAATAATTTGCTCAAAAATCCTGAATTTTAGCACTTAAAAAGTATGATTTTTTTAAAATTTTGTTTTTAAATTAATTATAAACTTACCAAATTTCAGGCTATATTAGCCAAATTTATATCAAAACTTGCTTTTTTTGAAAAAAATTTTAACGAAATTTAAAATTTTTAGTAAATTTTTCACAAATTTGCAAATTTTTTAAAAAATTTGACTTACATTTTAATATATAGACAAATTTGAAAAGTCTTATCTTTAAAATCTGTTTAACTTTTTTAACTAAAATCACGCTTTTGTTTTTCACTAGATAATTTTTAAGGCAAGAAATGTTTGAAAATCAAATTTGTGGTATAGACGAAGCTGGACGCGGTGCCTTGGCAGGACCCATGAGCATAGCTGCATGCGTGCTTAGTAAAGACATACCAGGCTTAATGGATTCAAAAATGCTAAGTCCTGCAAAACGGGAAAAACTTTATAAACAAATCGTGCCAAACTCAAAATTTCTTATCATATATTTTTCTAACAAACAAATCGATACTTTAGGGCTTAGCGAGTGTTTGCGAAGAGCTTTGGAGTGCTTTAAAAGATATTTTGACAAATACGATCTAATCTTTGACGGCAAGGCGTCTTACGGCACGGATGTAAAAACCCTTATCAAAGCAGATAGCAAAATAGCCCAAGTCAGTGCCGCCAGTATCTTAGCCAAGGTTAGCCGTGATAAGTTAATGATAGCTTTTGACAAGCTTTATCCAGCTTACGGATACGCTATACACAAGGGTTACGGCACAAAACAACACCTCGAAGCTCTTAAAAACTATGGCAAAAGTCCTCTGAGTAGAAATAGCTTTAAAATTAAAAACAATTTAACCTTTTAATATAATTTTATAGTAAAAAATGTATAATGGCTAGCAATTCTTTAAAAATATTTTAAGGGGAGGACAAAAGTGTTTGGCTCAAAGTGTAAAAAAACTTTTAAAAACTTCGTCACATTAAGCATTGTTGTCGTCGCTACGATCGTTACTTTCGTATTTACCTTATTTCAAAGCTATCTTGAATACTCATATCTCGAAAATGAAAGGCAAATATTAACTGATTTTTATATATCCGATCAAAAAATCAAACTTAAAAATGAAATCTATGGGCTAGTTTCGAACATAGATAAAAATGCGAACCTAAAAGCAAGTTTAAGCGAACAAATAAGCCTAAGAAACAAAAATTCACAAGAATTTTCTTTTAATTTATATGATAAAACAAGCGACGCAACAAAATTTGCAAACGCCCTAGCCTTGGTGCAAAACAATAAAAAAGAAGCTTTTAAACTAACAAAAAATGAAAATGAAGTAAGCGATATAAGCTTTGCAAAGGCTATAAATAGCGACCTCATCATACTCGCTCATAGCGATCTTGGCAAACTCAACCAAAAACTACAAAAACACATCGAAGTTTTCAAACAAAATCAACTTTCAAGATATCTTGGCGTTTTTGCTGCCTTACTTGCATTTGGTCTTGCTATGTATATGCTTAAAATTTACGGCAAAAAATACAAAAAATACAAAGAAAGCAAAGAAATAAGCCTTAAAGAATTTGAAAATGTCTCCAAAACACTCAAAGAAAAAATCGCAAACAATGCGGACAACAAAAATTCCGTCCCTTATCATCAGTATAAAAACATCATCTCTCTTTTTGCAAACATTATAAAACTTGATTCAAATTTCAAGATAACTTCTGTAAATGAAAGCATATGTAAAAATGTCAACAAATGCCAAGAAAAACTCATAGGCAAGGATTTTTCTTACCTTTGCGAAGAGCTTTACTATGGCGATATAGACGAAGTTTACGAATACATGCGTGAGCAAAAAGTATGGCACGGCATACTAAATTTAAAAACTAAAAACAGCAAATACGCCATACACGCCGTTATCTCGCCATTTAACGATCCAGAAAGCCATGAAAACGGCTACATAGTAACAGGCTATGATGTAAGCAAATTTGTTATCACCCAAGAATACATCAAACGCCACTTGCACGACCCACTCACCAAACTACCAAACCGCCAAGCCTTGATAGATAAAATTTCATCATCTGACGAATACTCTTTTATCGCTTGTTTAGACATAATCAAATTTAAGCAAATCAACGAATACTACGGCTTTAACACCGGTGATAAAGTGCTTGAAAAGATAGCAAAAATGCTAAAAAAGATAGCCGACGAAAAGGACTTAGAGCTATTTAAACTCTCAAATGACAACTTTGCTTTTATCGGCAAGTCCGATAAATGGGATATACAAAGCTTCAAAAATTACGCCGATGAGATAGTTTCGCAAGTCAAAAACAAAGCCATTATCATAAACGGTAACAAATTTAACATAAACGTGGTTTTTGGCATATCCTCGGATGTTTCTCAACTTATCTCTGCCGAAATCGCACGTGACTACGCCAAGCAAAACAAAGTAAATTCAGTCATATTTGATGAAAAAAAAGAAACCCTTATCCGCACTATAAATCTAACCCAAGAAGTCAAAAAAGCCATAGAAGATAACCGCATAGTCTTATACAAGCAAGGCATCATAGACAATTCAAGCAAAAAAATCATCAAATACGAGTGCTTAATGCGTATGATAGATCGAAACGGCAAGATCATAGCTCCATGCGATTTTTTAAATATCGCCAAAGAGTCCGATCTTTACAAAGAACTAACCAAAATAGTTATCGCAAATTCTTTTGAATACTTTGATAAACACAAAGAAAATTTCAGCATAAATTTTGCGATAGACGACATACTTTCAAGCGAAATTTTGGACTTTTTAAAGGCAAAACTACTCAAATACAAAGACATAGGCAAACGCCTAACTATCGAGATAGTCGAGGACGAAGGCATAGGGAATTTTGAAAAAGTTTTGGCATTTATCAAAGAGGTTAAAACCTATGGTTGCAAGGTTGCCATAGATGACTTTGGCACTGGGTATTCGAATTTTGAATACCTGCTAAGACTAAATGCCGACATTATCAAATTTGATGGTTCTATGATAAAAAATATAGACAAAGACGAGCATTCAAGACGTATAGTCGAACTTATGGTAGCTTTTAGCAAAGACCTTGGCGTCGATACTGTCGCCGAATTTGTCCACTCCAAAGAAGTATCAAATGTTATAAATGATATAGGCATAAACTCATCACAAGGTTACTTCTGCGATGAACCAAAACCGCTAGAATTGGCTTCGTAAGTTGCTAAAATTTCAGCTAGTTTTTGGCTTTGTCGCTAAAATATTTTCATTTATCAAATTTAAATATCTTTTGTAAATAATTTTGATAAGCGATATAAAATCGTAACATAAATTTAACAAATTTTGGTTATCATTTAGAAATTTTTTTTGGGATTATTTTATGCTTTTTAAAAGAAATAAATTTGCATTTAACCTTCATCTATTTTTGACATTTTTGTCGGCTTTGCCTTTGATTATAATCCTTATAAGCGGTGCTTTGGTGCAGTATAGAAGCCAGATCGCAGGGCTTATAAATTCCTTTGGTGCCAAGCTTGAAAAAAGCGATCAAAAAGCCTTGCAACTTCATGAAATTCTTGACAAAATCGTAGCCCAAAAAGGCGAATTTACTTTTAGCTCTTTAAATATTCCAAAGGATTCAAACAAGGCGATTCGAGCAAATATTTTCACAAATGACGGCGAATTTAAAAGCTATTTTGTAGACCAACGCAACGGACAAATCACTGGCGAAGCCCACGGCAACGATGTAGCCAGATTCTTGCTTAGTTTACATAGAAATTTGGCTTTTAGCTATTTTAACAACTCCACGGCAAGTTTTATAGGAAAACACATAGTTGCTCTTAGCACGCTTTGCTTTATCGTGCTGGTAATTTCGGGCATTTGGTTGTATTATCCAGCCTTAAAAAAACGCCCCTTAAAAGCCCTAGCCCTTAACTTCAAACTAAAATCATACGCATTTTTATACCAACTTCACAGTGCATTAGGCGTTTGGTTCGCCCTTATCATGCTACTCATGGCTTTAACTGGACTTTACTGGTCTTATAATTTTGTAAGAAATAGCGTAAATTTGGCATTTGGCGTCAAAAGTGGCTCCATGATGGGGCATGGTCATGGCGGCGGTCATGGCGGTGGCATGCAAAAAATGCGACTAAACGCCATACCTTTTAATAGTGCAAAAATTTACGAATTTGAGCTAATACTCGCAAGCACAAGCGATTTTGATAGCATAAATTTCAGATTTACAGACGATGCTTATATACTAGATATCGAAAAAAACGGCAAATTTGAAAGCAATAAGATAGAATTTAATAAGGCGGATTTTAAATACCAAAGCGAACAAAAGGTGCTTGATACAAATTCGCAAGATCTAAAATCAAATTTACTAGATAAAAATTTAACCCAAATTTCACAAAGAAATTTAAACAAACAAAACTCAAATTTACAAAAGCAAAATATCAAATTTGATCAAAATTCCAAGCCACAAAAAAGTTTTAAAAGACGAGAATTATCAAATTTGACAGTGCCAAAAACGCAAATTTTAGACTTTGAAACAAAAGAAAAATTTAGCCCAGCAACTAGCCCTGCCACAAAGAGCTTTAAGGTCGAAATTAGCCAAAGCGATATGCGTGATTTGGCAAAAGCGAATTTAGTAAAGGATGAAAACCTTAGCCAAAAAAGCCAAAGCTCGCAAGAAAGCAAAGAAAAAAGCACTTTTCAGAGCCAAAGAGATGTTAGCCATTTTATGCTAGACTTGCATCAAGGTAGCTATTTTGGCGAGATAGGCAAGGCGATATTTTCGCTCATTTGCGGACTTAGCGTACTTTTCATCATCACAGGTTTTATGATGACCTTTAAACGAATAAATAAAAAACGATCTTGATAAAAAGTGAAAAATTTACATCAAATTTAAATTTTTATCTTTTTTCTGATAGAATCAATCAAAATTTTTTTAGGATAAAACTATGCAAAGAAAGAAAATTTACAATCCAAGCTCAAACGAGACTTTAACAGATAGACGAGTTTTTAATGGCAATCCGCACGGGATTTTGAACTTTACCAAGGCAAAGTATCAATGGGCTTTGAAACTTTGGGATCTTATGGAGGCAAACACTTGGTTTCCAAAAGAAGTAGATACGACAGATGATGTGCGTTGCTACGCCCACGAGCTAACAACGGCTGAAAAACGCATGTATGACCTTGTTTGGAGTCAACTCATCTCCATGGATAGCTTTCAAACTAACAATCTTGCCGACAACATAAACCCTTATATCACGGCACCAGAGATCAACGCCGTCCTAAGTCGCCAAGCCTACGAAGAGGCAAATCACAGCAAGTCTTATGCCGTCATGGTCGAAGCCATCTGCGACAACACCGATCTTATCTACGAAATGGAGAAACACGATGCGGTTTTGCGTGAGAAAAACGACTATATTTCAAGCGTTTACGAAGAACTTGCCGGTGAAGTTACAGACGAAAAACTACTTTTGGCTATGGTTGCGAACCAAATTTTAGAGGGCGTGTATTTTTATAGCGGATTTACGGCGATTTATTCGCTCGCACGTGCCGGTAAAATGCTAGGCTCCGCACAAATGATTCGCTTCATACAACGCGATGAGATCACTCACCTTTTGCTTTTCCAAAACATGATAAACTCCGTCCGTGCCGAACGTAGCGACCTTTTCACGCCAGAGTGCGAAGATAAAATTTATGATATGTTTGACAAGGCTGGCAAACTCGAGATCAAATGGGGTTGCTATATCACACAAAACCAGATCATGGGCTTTACGGACGATATCATCGAACAATATATTCATTATCTAATCGATCAAAGACTAAGCGCTATCGGTCTAAAACGCCGATATAATGTCGCTCATCCGATCAAATGGGTTGATGACTTTTCAAAATTCAATGACCAAAAAAGCAACTTTTTTGAGAGTAAAGTTACAAACTACTCAAAAGGTAGCCTAAGTTTTGACGACTTTTAAAAACCCGAATTTTGGGGCCTTTGCTCCAAAATTCAAATTTGATAAATAAGACAAATTTTAACAAATGCGTAATTTAAAACTCATACCCCTTATCTTACAAGACTCCGATGCAAAAATGCGACTAAACTCCGCCATAAAAGCCGTGCGAAATGCCGAGTCAAACAGCCTTTTACTAGCAAGCGAACTTTGTTTTAACGCTTATGATACTAGCGATTTTGCCTTTGGGGATTTTGCTATAAACAGCTTAAAAAACGAACTTGGGATGGATAAATTTTTTGGATTTACCCACTTGCGTCCTGCTAAAAACGGCAAATTTTACAATGAATTTTCACTTTTTAATGGCGAAAAAACCTTTCACACTCAAAACAAAATTAAACTTTTTTTACCTAACAAAGAAGACGAAATTTTTATGGCTGGTGATAAAAAAGAGCTTAGAATTTTTGAACTAAATGGGCTTAAAATAGGCGTTTTGATCTGCTTTGAGCTTAGATTCGTCAAATTTTGGGCTAAACTAAAAAGTTGCGATATCATCTTAGTTCCTGCACTTTGGGGCAAAACAAGGCAAGATGACTTACTAACACTTTGCAAAGCCTTAGCACTCATAAATCACTGCTATGTCCTTGTAAGCTCGGCACTTGACCTTAACTTTGCAGCCGTATTTTTACCAAATGGCAAATGTCAAGAACAAGCGATTTTTGATAAAAAACTTATAAGCAAAACAAGAAAAAAGCTGGGTTTGGGCTAAAATTAATAAAATAAGATATTTATAAATAAAAGTAGATATTTCAAAAAAAGTTGTTTAAATCAGCAAGCGTTAAATCCACTTTAATTCAAGCGGATTTAACATTAAATAAATTAGAATTTATATGTGTAACCTAAATAAGCACCAAAGCCAGTACCTTTAAGTCCATCTATAACATTTTCTTTATATTTTGTGTAATCACCTTTTACGCCAAATTCTATAGCGTTGTGATCATCTAAGCTATACTCGCCACCTAGTCTTGCACCCAAAACCCATCCAGAACTAGTATCATCACGACCGTCAGAAGCTTTTAAATGAGCTAGTGCCAAACCTGTGTAAGCACCTACGATAAGTTTAAAATCATCACTTAAACTTGGTGTATAATCAGCATTAGCTAAAAATTCATGTCTTGTCCATTTCCATACATTAGTACCTTCTTTATCAATTGCCTCATCTTTAGCTTTTAGATCATAAGCATAACTACCATAAACCCTAAACATACCAAAGTCATAACCACCTTTGATACCCAAGCCAAAAACTCCATCTTTAATACTATCTTTAATTTCATCTTTAAGCTTTTGATGATCATAACGACCCTCTATGCCTACAAATGGATTAGCAAAAGCGAGAGCCGATAAAGCAACTAAACTCAATGCGATTTTTTTCATTAATATCTCCTTTATAAAAAATCTCGTAATTATACCCCCCCCCCCATTAATTTTTTTTAAACAAAATATTAACTTTAAAACAATAAATCAAATTTGCAAAGTTTTAGTATTTTTAGGTTAGAATCTTGATTTTAAAAAATATTCTAGGATCAAATTTGACGAATCTTGAAAGCATAAAATGCAAAAAACTAGCCGACGATATCGCTGATGAAGTAGCACTTACACCAAATTTATATAATGCTATCGTAAGCACTCCACGTGAAATTTTTTCACCTATCCAAAAATACGCCTATACCCTTGACGCTATGCCTATTTCTGGCGATCAATGGATAAGCTCTCCGCTAACGGTAGCAAAAATGACTTTGGCGTTGGAGTGTGAAAATGTTGATAATATCCTTGAAATCGGCTGTGGAAGTGGCTATCAAGCCGCAATTCTAGGCAAACTCGCTCACAGGGTATTTAGTGTAGAGCGTATAGAAAAACTTGCCAACGAGGCAAAAAATCGCTTTAAAATTTTATCTATCAAAAATGTCCATGTTAGATATGATGACGGAAATTTAGGCTGGAGAAGCTATGCGCCATTTGAAAGAATTCTTTTAAGCTGTGCTTGCAAACAAGTCCCACAAAAATTATTCTCCCAACTAAAAGACGGCGGAATTTTAGTCGCTCCCATAGATAACGGCAAAGAACAATTTATCTGTCAATTTTACAAAAACGGCGAAAATATCACTCAAAAAAAGCTTGAAAAATGCCTTTTTGTTCCGCTTTTAGACGGCGTACAGTCCTAAATTTGATCTTTTATGCCTTATCAAATTTGATAACTAAAAAATAGTTTTATTTAAAAGCGGAATTTTTGATATAACAAAGGCTAAAAGCGCCGAAAGTACAAAGATCAAAACGCTAAACAAAGGCACCATAAAAAGCGGATGCAAAGACTTAAAAAATTGAACTAAAATATCTAAAATTCCAACATGAAGCAAATAAATGCCAAAACTAAGACTTGTAAGGCGGTTTATAAGAGTGCGAAATTTGGTATTTATGCTAATTTTGCTAAAAAAATCCTTGCAAAAGATAAAAATTCCAAAGCTAACAAACATAACATTTATCAGTCTGTATTCATAAAAAAATGCCTTAGTTTTCTCGTGATTTAGGGCAAAAAGTGAGTTTAAAACTATGGTGACAAAAAGCCCTACAAAAAACAAAATATACAAATTTCTTTTTGCTTTTTGTGAAATTTCAAAATTTGCAAAGTAAAAACCAGCCAAAAAATACAGCAAATATCCGCTAAATTCGGGCAAATTGTAGCGAAAATGCAAAGTCTTAGCAGTAAAATATTTTAAGATCACATTTATAAAATCATAAGCACAGCAAAATATCGCCAAAATAATAAGCAAAAGTTCAAAGTCTTTTTTGCTTAAATTTTTTACCAAAAGTTGTAAAAATGGAGCCAAGATATAAAGTCCGATAATGACATACAAAAACCAAAGATGATACATAGTGCAAGTAAAAAACATATCAAAAATTCTAAGCGGATTTGGGTCAAAGTCGTGATTTAGCAGCATACTTTCATAAGTATAAAAAATGCTCCAAAACACGAGTGCCAAGGCGACACGAGAGATATTTCTTTTGCAAATTCTTTTGAAATTTTCGCTTACATCATCGCCGTATCGTCTAAAATCAAGCAAAAACATACCGCTAAGCATAAAAAATACAGGCACGCACCAGCGAGTAAGTCCGTCATAAAAATTTAAAACTTGCCAAGCAAAGGTATCGGCGGCAAAAAAATTCCAGTTGGCATAACAAATATGCAAAATTATTACCGCAAAAATCGCTACAACTCGCAAAAAATCAGGATAAAAAATTCTCTCACTTTGCATGTTTTCTCCAAAACAAATTTACAAGTTATTTAAATTTTACAAATTTCATAAATTTATAAAAGAATTTAAAATAAAAATTTGTGCTTTTAAAGTCATTTCAAATTTGAAAAATTCTTTAAATTATAACCAAATTTACTGATATTATTTTAGTGCTTTTCGATCTTTATATAAAATTTAAGCATAAACCTTGCGTCAAATTTGATTTAACGCAAGGTTTTGGGATTTATCTAGCTTTTATATATCTGTTGATAGCTTGTTCGATAGCGTTTTTAACGTTTTCTTCGTGATTTACATTTTCCTCATCGTGAGTGTTTTCGAGTATGGTTTGCATATTTTTCTCAACATAGCTTGTATCAAAAAAGCCTCGTCTAAATTCACGACTTTTGCTGATAGAAAGCAAAAATGGTAGTATGGTGCGAACGCCTTCGATTTCAAATTCTTCAAGAGCACGTTCTAGTTTATTAACCGCCAAATCATAGTCAGTCGCCTTAACTATAAGTTTTGCAACCAAAGAATCATAATACGGCGGTATAGTATAGTCTTTATAAGCGTGACTATCGATACGCACAGAAGGTCCAAGTGCTGGATAATAGCCTGTGATCTTGCCCGGTGCCGGAGCAAAATTTTTCCATACATTTTCGGCTGTTACACGAGCTTCGATAGCGTAACCACGTGCTTTTACATCGCTTTGTTCTATCTCTAAAATTTCGCCAGAAGCGATTTTGAGTTGACGCATAACTAAGTCTGTACCGGTGATTTCTTCGGTGATACCGTGTTCGACTTGGATACGAGTATTCATCTCCATAAAATAAAAGCGGTTATCGTCATCTAGCAAAAACTCGATAGTTCCGACATTTGAGTAGCCAACTGCCCTTGCCGCAGCCACGGCTACAACGCCCATAGTTTTACGCAAACTTTCACTGATAGACGGGCATGGAGCTATCTCGATAATCTTTTGGTGACGACGTTGGATAGAGCAATCACGTTCGCAAAGGTGTATGATATTGCCGTAATTATCGCCTAAAATTTGAAATTCTATGTGACGAGGATTTACGACTAATTTTTCCATAAAAACTTCATCATTGTTAAAATATGTTTTTGCTTCTCTGGTACAAGAGTTGAAAGCGTCTTCCATCTCTTCTTCTTTCCAAACTTCACGGATACCACGACCGCCGCCGCCGCCACTAGCTTTTAAAATGACCGGATAGCCGATACGACGAGCGTATTCTTTGATAGTTTTCATACTTTCATCATTAAGTTTTTCGGTTCCCGGCACGATAGGTACGCCATTTTCCTTCATCAAGCGACGAGCGACATTTTTATCACCCATTTTTTGTATAACTTCGGCTTTTGGACCTATAAAAATCAGTCCAGCATCTTCGCACATTTTGGCAAATTCGTAGTTTTCACTCAAAAATCCATATCCGGGGTGAATCGCATCAGCACCGCAATCAAGAGCAACTTTGACTATTCTAGCGGCGTCAAGATAACCTTTGATAGGGTCTTCACTCACCATATAAGCCTCGTCGGCTATCCTAACATGCAAACATTCTGCATCTGGTTTGGTATAAATCGCCACGCTTTGCATGTGCAAATCCCGACACGCACGGACTATCCTGACGGCTATCTCGCCGCGGTTAGCAATCAAAACTTTGTGTAACATAGCAAGCCTTTAAGAAAAATTATAGTTAATAATATTACTTATAAATTTATTTTTAGCTAAATTTAAAATAAAATTTTGAAATTTTTATGGCTTTATGAGTAAAAATCGATAAATTAGCCGTTTAAAAACGGCTAAAATTTAAAATGGCTTAAAAACTATCATCCAAATGATGATTATGAGAGCAACGGTTGGAATTTCATTATATCCGCGAAAAAACATACCGCTTTTTTTACAGCGTCCCTCTTTTAGGGTTTTCATATACCAACCAAGACTAAAATGATAAATCGCAAGCAAAACAACAACTGTTAATTTTAAATGTATATAACCAGAACTAAGCAAGCCCGGAACGGCTAAAAGTATGAGCGCACCAGTCGTAAACGAACCTATGATAGCGACCCAGCCGATATAGTTATACATTTTATACTCCATGACCTCAACGACTTTTACAAAGTCTGGTTTATCCATATTTTCGGCATGATAAACATAAAGTCGTGGCTGATAAAAAAGCATAGCCATCCAGCTAACAAAAAAGATATAATGAGCAAATCTAAAATAACCATAATAATCCGCAAGTGCTTCCATTTATTCTCCTTATCTAAATAAAATTTCTTTTCTGGCTTCAAATTCGGCTTTACTTATCTCGCCATTTTCGTACTGCTCGTAAAGTTTACGCAAATTATCAGCCAAATCTTTGTTTTTAAGTTCGTTTTTTAACCTTTGTTTTAACTCATTTTCATCAACTATCTTACCGACGAAATATACATCAAATAGCCACCAAATGCCCCAAATACCATAAAAAATAAAGCCTATTAAAATGTATAATGTCGAACCACCGATATAAACCAAAGCCATTTGTGCAAATCCGCTAAAAAACCTGCCCAAATAAATCCGATGAAGTCCTAGCCAGCCACAAAAAAGCCAAAGTGCGTAAGCTACATAAACATTATTCATTTTTTCTCCAAAAAGCTATTTTATCAAATTTTGCTTAATTTTTTCGCCCTAAAACTTTGCCATAAAATAATAACTATGCCAAGATCTATCATCACATCTGCAAAGTTAAAAACCGCAAATTCAAACCATTTATGCCAAAAAACATAGTCCACAACTCCGCCATGTATAAAGCGGTCAAATATATTTGAACTGCCCGCTCCAAAAATCATACCAATAGCCATGGTATGAGTTTGCAATATCTCACGCTCTTTTATCAGATAAGCCAAAACAAGCACAAGCAAAGCTATTTGGATAAATTTCAAATATTCATCCAAAAAGGCAAACATCGAAAACGCAACGCCTTTGTTATAAGCCAATATCAGCGAGAAAAACTCGCCCTCATATCGCCCATAACCGCTTACATAAAGCCATTTTATCGCCTGATCTATGCCAAAAATAAGCACAAAAACAAAGAAAAATTTTAGCCAAATTTCTTTCACGCAAGCACTTTTGTAAAGAATTTCTCGACTTCCATCATACGTTTTTCAAGTTTGGCTTGATTTTTGCCTTCAAGCAAAAGTCGTATGAGATTTTCTGTACCAGAGTACCTAAATAACGGCCTTATACCGTCTTTTATAAGCTCTTGTTTTAACTCTTCAAGGCCAGCGATTTTATCAAGCGGTTTTTTCTCTGTGATTTTCAAATTTAACAAAATTTGAGGATATGGCTTGATCTCATTAAAAATTTCACTAGCTTTTTTGCCCTTATTTAATAGCATAGCCGTAACTTGCATGGCTGTTACCAAGCCGTCCCCAGTCTTTGCAAAATCCCCAAATATCACATGTCCGCTTTGTTCGCCACCGAAATTTATGCCCTCGTTTTTCATCATTTCAAGCACATATTTATCGCCAACATTTGCACGAAATAGTTTTAGTTTGTGTTTGCCAAGATAATCGTCCAAAACAGCATTACTCATCACGGTCGAAACCACGCCGCCGCCTTTTAACATTTTTTGCTCATTTAAAAATACAGCCAAAGTCCCAAGCAATGCGTCCCCATGCACTATCGAACCGCTTTCATCAACCACAACAAGCCTATCAGCGTCTCCGTCAAATGCAAAACCTATATCCGCCCTTAGTCTTTTAACCTCATCGGCTAACATTTCAGGGTGAAGTGCACCGCAGTTTTGATTGATATTACTACCATTTGGTTCATCATTTAGCACGATAACATCGGCTCCAAGCTCACTAAAAATAGTCGGAGCTACCTTGTAACAAGCACCATTTGCAACATCTAAAACCACACGCAAATTTTTTAAAGTATAACGTTTTGGAAAAGAATTTTTTATCTGAACTATGTAACGCCCTATAACATCATCGATTCTTTTGTTTGCGCCGATTTTCTCCATGGTTTGTTGAGCGTTTGCTATAAGCTCATCATCAAAATATATCTTTTCTATCTCGGCTTCTATGCTTTCTTGCAATTTATCGCCATTTGCATCAAAAAATTTGATACCATTATCATAAAATGGATTGTGACTAGCGCTTATCATTATCCCGGCATCGCAACGCATATTTTCTGTCAAAAAAGCAACCGCTGGTGTCGGCATAGGCCCGATTTGAAGGACATTGTAGCCAACCGCTGTAAGTCCAGCCACGATAGCTGTTTCTATCATATAACCGCTTTTTCTAGTGTCTTTGCCAACTAAAATTTTATTTGTTGTCGAGCTTTCACGAAAATAAATCCCAGCCGCCATTGCCAAACGCATAGCGGTATTGGCAGATAGCTTTTCTCCGGCTTTGCCACGAACGCCGTCAGTCCCAAAAAGTTTCATATTATTTATCCTTTGCAAAGCGAAATTTGATATTTTTCGCTTTTTGCTTAAAAATTTCGGATAATTCTATCAAAAAAAGATGAATTTATAGTTAGGATTTTTTTGTATCTTTTAAATTTTGCTTAAATTAAGCCGTATTTAAAGATATTTCAAATATAATGCGACACTAAATTTTTTAAAAAAGGCATATTAAAATGGCAAATCACAAATCCTCTGAAAAAAGAGCTAGACAAACTATAAAAAGAACAGAGCGAAATAGATTTTATCGCACTAGACTTAAAAATATCTCAAAAGCAGTTGTAGTTGCAGTCGAAGCAAAAGACGAAACAGCAGCTCATGAAGCACTAAAAGTCGCTAACAAAAGCATACATAGCTTCGTTAGCAGAGGCTTTATGAAAAAACAAACAGCGGCTCGTCGTGTTAGTCGCCTTGCAAAACTTGTAAATACCCTAAATATCGCTTAATTAACTAAATGCTTGCTGATAAACTTCAACCCTTTTTGGATCGCTATAACGAAATTTCTAAACTTCTAAGCGATCCGTCCATTATCAACGATATCGAAAAAATGAAAAAGCTCTCGAAAGAGCAAGCCAGTATCGAAGACATAAAAAATGCGGCAAGCCAATACCTACAAACCCTATCTGATATAGAAGAAAACAAAAATTTACTTGACGATCCAGAACTTGGAGAACTTGCCAAAGAAGAGTTAAAAACGGCACAAACGCGTTTAACTCAACTCGAAAATGAGATTAAAATTTTACTTTTACCAAAAGATCCTAACGACGATAGAAATATTTTCTTAGAAATTCGTGCAGGAACTGGCGGTGATGAGGCGGCACTTTTTGTTGGCGATCTTTTCAACGCTTACATAAGATATGCCGAACTTCGAGGTTGGAAATTTGAGATAGTTAGCCAAAGTGAAGGCAGTGTCGGAGGTTTTAAAGAAGTAGTTTTGCTTGTTAAGGGCAAGGGGGCGTATTCGAGACTTAAATTTGAAGGCGGCACTCACCGTGTGCAACGCGTCCCAGAAACAGAAAGCCAAGGGCGAGTTCATACTTCTGCCGTAACAGTTGCTATAATGCCAGAAGTTGAAGACAGCGAAGTTGAAATAAATCCAAACGACCTTAGAATCGATGTTATGCGAAGTTCAGGCCACGGCGGTCAGTCTGTAAATACAACAGATAGTGCCGTGCGTATCACTCACATACCAACAGGACTTGTAGTTACAAACCAAGACGGCAAAAGTCAGCATAAAAACAAAGAAGCCGCCATGAAAGTGCTAAAAGCTAGACTTTACGAAATGCAAGAACAAGAGCGACTAGAAAAAGAAACTAGCGAACGCAAAAACCAAGTCGGCACAGGCGATAGAAGCGGACGTATCCGCACCTATAACTTCCCACAAAATCGCATAAGCGATCACCGTATAAATCTAACCCTTTACCGCCTTGACGCCATAATGGCTGGCGGACTTTTTGACGAGATCATAGATCCACTTATAACAAATCACCAAGCCCAAGCCCTACTTGAAGCTGGCTTATAAAAACAAATTTAACTAAAAATTTAGCAAAAAATATCAAATTTGATAAAACTTTGAAAAATAAAGATAAATTTTCAAGCACAATTTTGTTTATTAGTTAGTAAAAAGCAAAATATCAAATTTGATAAAAACACTGAAATTCCAAGAAAATAGAAATAAAATTTCAAGCACAATTTGGCTAATTATTTATAAAAATAAAGCAAGAAAATAAATATCAAATTTGATAAAAACTTTGAAAAATCAAGAAAAAATTTAAGAAATAAATGGAGCCAACTTCGTGACTCGAACACGACACCTGCACATTACGAATGTGCTGCTCTACCGGATGAGCTAAGCTGGCAAACAAATGTGGATTTTATCACAAAATATCTAGCAAAATCAATAAAATTTTGCTAATTTTTTTGTATTTAAGAAAAGCATAATTTCACTCTAAATTTATAAATTTAAAACTTTATGATTCGCTTTTACAAACACAATTTTGAAAGATAAATTTATGCTCGTCTGGAAGGGTATCATAAATGCCATTTGCTAGTTTGCGTATCTCCCAAAGTGCGGCTTTGCTAGTTCGCAAGGCAAGAAAATTTTGTAAAGATCTAGCATTTACGCTCCAAGTTAGCTCGGTTTTATAACACTCCGGAAGGCAGTATTTTACGATATCAAGACTGGTTGTTTGGGTCGCTAAAATCTCACGCAAAGCTTCAAGCGCGCTGATACTTGCCATATCGACAGCTTCGTTGTTTGTAAGCACGATGTAACGACTAGCGCGTCTAAAATCTTTTTTTTCAAATTTCTCTTCGCCACGCAATTCTTTTAAGGTGTAACGCGTGGATTTTACGCTAAGACTTGCTATGCGGTGCCTTGCAAGTTCTTGCAAAAGTGCTCGTGAAATGCCTTGAATATAAAAATTATAATACAAATGTTCAAGTGTGCTCGCATGTTTGTTTTTATTGCCAACACGATCTATGAGTTCAAGGTCTTTTTCTCCGCCATTATCGCCACGTTCAAAGCTTTGCCAGCAAGTTCGAATCGCATGTGAACAAACCGAAAGTGGGGTAAAATTTAGCAAAGTGATTTTCATTATTTCGCCTTTTGTTTTTGGCGTATTTTAACTTGAAATGCCTTTGTGTTAGATGAAATTTATATCTAAAAACTAGCTTTTGATTTTTTAGAAAAATCTATCAAATTTGATTTTTAAGTGCTGTGTTTAGGGCAATTTTTTAACGAATTTTTTCAAATTCTTTTAAAATATTTCTAGCAAGTTTGCTATATGGTGCTATTTCATGGGTTTTTTTATCATCAAGATAAGCTTGCAAATAATACTCTTTTTGCCCATTGACGATACGCATTTTAGCGACTATAACCTCATTATCGCTAAAACCAAACAAGGGGGCGATATTTCTCATATTTTTATCGCTTACGATATAGGCATACGAACCTTTATCTAGCAAAACCGCTCTATGAAATAAAAAATCCGAAGCAAGGCAAAAAGTGCCAAATGCCATGATAAATAAAAGTTTTTTCATGTTCGCTAATTAGCAAATTTTGTGCCATGTTTATACAAATTTAAAAAATCAGCAGAGTAAATAAAAATTTTGAAATTATTTTGATATAAAAAATTAAATTTCGCAAATATATCCAACGCCATAAATGTTTTTTATGCTGTCTTTGCCGATTTTTCGGCGGAGTTCTTTGACTATGGTTTTTATCGCTTCTTTGCTGGGTTGATCGAATTCCCAAAGGTAGTCAAAAAGTTCGGCATAGCTTATGGTTTTGCCCTTGTTTTTGATGAAGTATTCAAGCAAACGGCTTTCGCTTTTGGATAAATGACAGGCGTCGTCTTTTATGTAAAGGACTTTTTTCGCAAAGTCATAACAGGTATCGGAATTTAAATTTAAAAGTTTTTCATCTCCGCCAAGCTCTTTTGCGACGTCTTCAAGGGCTTTTATAAAGGCGTTTTTATCATAAGGCTTAGGCAAAAAACGAGTGATTTTAAGTTCGACCGCACGCCAGAGGTATTCTTGTTCGGTGTGACTTGAAAGGATTACGATGGGGATTTTTGAATCTTTTGCGCGAACTTTTTTGATGACTTCTAGTCCGTCAAGTCGTGGGACGCTTATGTCAAAAACCAAGGCATCGTAAAATCCGCTCATAGCAAGATCTAGGGCTTCTATACCGTCCGTAACGCCTACTACTTCGCCAAAAAATAGTTCTAAGGTTTCAACTAAATTTTTTAAAATTCCAGCTTCATCTTCAAGACAAAGAACTTTTTTATCTGATAAAATGTCAAGTTTTGGGTCGTATATCACGCTGTTTCCTTGCAAAAAACAAGCATATTATCAAAATAAGACTTAAATTTTTTAAATAAAACTTCAAAAAAGGGTAAATTTTTCGGATTTTTGTTTGAAAATTCGCAATAAAATTTCCAAATTTTGTTATTTTAGCGATTTTTAGCAAGGTTAAAAAATGCTATGTTAGAAAATGCCAAAAATGCGAAGTTTAAAAAGGCTAGCATGCAAGTTATAGGTGAGTAAATTTGATGAGTAAAAAGGCGTGAAAAGTAAATTCCACGCCTAAATTTGATTAGTAAAGTCCGCTTGTTTTGCCGCTTAGATCTATCATTATGTTTTTAACTTGCGTGTAGTGAGCAAGTATCATTTTGTGTGTTTCTCTGCCTATGCCTGAGGCTTTATACCCTCCAAATGGGGCACCAGCTGGGATTTGGTTGTAAGTGTTTATCCATACACGGCCTGTCTCCATGGCTCTTGCGGTGTTTAGTGCTTTGTTGATATCACGAGTGAAAACCGCTCCGCCAAGTCCGTATTGGCTGTCATTTACCATTTTGATAAGTTCTTTTTCATCTTTAAAGCGAATCACGACGCCAACTGGCCCAAAAATCTCTTCTTGCGCTACGCACATATTGTTTTTAACCTCTGTTAAAAGTGTCGGTTCAACAAAGGCTTTACCGGCTTTTGCGAGCTTGCCACCAACTACGACTTTGGCACCCTCGTCTTTGCCGATTTTTACATATTCGAGAATTTTTTGAGCTTGTTTTTCGTTGATTTGTGAGCCCATTTGCGTTTTTGGATCGAGTGGATCGCCGATTTTTATGGCTTTAAATCGCTTAACCAACTCTGCCACAAATTTATCGTAAATCGCATCTTCGACAAAAATTCTACTTCCTGCACAACAAACTTGACCTTGATTAAACAAAATGCCTAACTGCACGCCATCAATCGCCTTTTCCCAGTCCGCATCTGCATAGATGATGTTTGCACTTTTGCCGCCAAGTTCAAGAGTGGCAGGTATGATGCGTTTGGCGGCGGCTAGTGCGATATCGCGACCAACGGCGGTTGAACCTGTAAAGGCAAGTTTGTCTATGCCGGTGTGATTTTTGAGATACTCACCAGCTCCGCTACCTTTGCCGGTGATGACATTTACAACGCCTTTTGGCAAAACATCTTTGATAAGTCGCATAAATTCTAAAACGCTAAGACTTGTTTCGCTTGATGGTTTTAAAACGCTAGTATCGCCAGCTGCGATAACTGGGGCTAGTTTCCAAGCAGCCATTAAAAATGGAAAATTCCAAGGCACGATTTGTCCGACTACGCCTATTGGTTCACGCAAAATGAGCGACATAGTGTCCTTGCCAAGCACATTTGCACTGCCTTCTTCGCCTTGAATAACGCCGGCAAAATATCTAAAATGCTCGACCGCAAAGGCGACATCCACCGCTAGGGTTTCACGAATCGGTTTGCCATTATCCATGCTTTCTACTTGGGCTAGAAATTTAGCGTTTTCTTCGATGATATCGGCTATTTTAAGTAGCAACTCTGAACGCTCGGCTATGGTAGAGTGACGAAAATTCTCGAAGGCTTTCCTTGCTGCCTTTACGGCTTTGTCGACATCTTTTTTACTTGCGTTGGCGATAGTTGTTAGTTTTTTGCCAGTAGCGGGATTAAAAACATCGAGTCTTTCACCATTTTCAGCTTGTACAAAAGCACCATTGATAAACAAATCATAGCTTGATTGAAGTTTAGCCATTATACGCTCCTTAAAATGAAATAGATAGGCGAATTTTAGTATATTTTTATTGATAAATTTATTAATAAAAGTTATCAAAATTTGATAATTTTGATAACTTTTTTAAATTTTATTAACTTTTTATATAAATTTTTCCACGAGAGAGTTTGATAAAACCTTCTTTTTCCATTTCTTTTAAAATTCTAGATATCGCTTCTCTAGATGTTCCAAGCTCGTTTGAAATTTCTTCGTGGGTAGCAGTGCAGTAGTTTTTGATAGCATTGTCTTTAAGGTATTTTTTTAAACGTTCTGTTAATGGTAAGAAAATAGCCTCTTGCATTATGCTTATGCTATCTGAAAATCTTTTTGAAATTAAAGTCAAAATATAGTTTGTAAAAAGTGGATATTTTTGTTTTAAAGAGTTAAAAATATTTGGCGGGATAACTATGATTTCAAGGTCTTCTTTGACCTCCATGTTTATATTTAAAAGCAAATTTTCGCTCATGCAGTTTGAGCAAAGCAAGCAGTCATCGCCTTTTGTAAGGTTAAAAATCGTAATTTCTTTTGCATTTTCGGCTAAAAAATACGCTCTTAAAACACCTGATTTAACTAGCATAAAACCAAAACACTCGTTTTTGCTACGATATAAAATTTGCCCTTTATTAAATTTATAAGCCATGCTTTTTTCACTAAGCATTTTTATATCTTCATCTGAAATTTCAAAGTTTTTAAATTTTTCTCTAAGCACGGCAGAATCGGTGTTGTTAAGCATTTTTACCTCACTTTTTGTGATGAGATACCAAAAATCAGATTTAATTGTATCTATAATACGCCAAAATTTTACTTAAAGGCAGGGCAAATGCATAGGCGTAATTTCCTTAAATTCGGCATCGCTTGTAGTGGTTCGGTTTTAATGGCGGACGATGTTAAAAAAGCTAAAAATAGCCAAAGCGAAAAAATGATGAGTATCATAGACCTCGATCTTTGCGATGGTTGCAAGGGCGAGAGTGTGCCAAAATGCGTGAGTGCGTGCAAACTCAAAAACGCCTCACGTTTTCCAGAGCCAAAGCACCCTATAATGGACTATTGGCCCCAAACCAAACACGAGGATTATTCAAACAAAAGAGAGCTTATAACTCGCCTAACTCCGTATAATTTTACCTTTGTAGAACGTGTGAAGGTAGGGGATAAAGAAGTCAGCGTCCCACGCCGTTGTATGCATTGCGATAACCCTCCCTGTCAAAAGATCTGCCCTTTTGGCGTGATTTCAAAATCCCCAGAAGGTGCGGTAGATATTGACGAGGAATTTTGCCTAGGCGGAGCGAAATGTAGGGCGGTTTGTCCTTGGGGCATACCACAACGCCAAGGCGGAGTTGGAATTTACCTAAAACTTGCCCCTAAATTTGCCGGTGGCGGTTCTATGTATAAGTGCGATATGTGTAAGGATTTGTTAGCAGTTGGGCAAAAACCAGCCTGTGAAGTGGCATGTCCTAAAAACGCTATCAAATTTGGTAAAAAAAGCGAAATAATGGCACTTTTAAAGGATGAAAAACGTGAAATTTACGGGCTTAATGAAAACGGAGGCACAGCCACTGTTTATGTAAGTAGCGTCAAATTTGAAGACATAGACAAAGCCATAGAGCAAAAACACAAAGGCAAACCTAGAATGGGTTTACCGCACATGAAAAGGGTGGATAGTCCTATGAAAGAAAGCGAAAATCTAGCGGCAGCCACCTTGATAGCGCCATTTGCAGCCGTTGTAGGAGCTGGAATAATGGCGTATAAAAACAGTCGTAAAATGAAATTTAGCACTAAAAACGAAGGGAGCCAAAAATGAAAGCAATTCGCCAAAGCGTGCAAAACAGAGTGATTCACTGGGGTATAGCCCTAAGTATTTTTGGACTTATCCTTACTGGTATGTTTGAAATGCCACTAGCAAAACGTTATAAAATAGTCGATATTCCGGGCTTTGCTTGGACTGGGGATTTTTACTTTAACCTAAAAATGCACTATATTTTTGCCTTTTTTCTCGTATTTTTTGCCTTTTATCATGTTGTTTATCATGTTTTGATGAAGGAATTTGACATTTTCCCTAAAAAAGGCGATTTTGTGAAAAGCTATCAAGTCATCAAAGCCATGATAACAGGTGGCGAAGAACCGCCTAGCGAAAAATATCTGCCCGAACAACGTCTTGCTTATGTCGCCATAGCCCTAACTATCGCCTTGCTCATCATCACAGGGCTTATAAAAAGCTATAAAAATATCTTGGGTTGCGACATATCAAACGAGCTTTATTTTTGGGCGGCTCAACTTCACAATCTTGGCATGGTGCTTATCATCTTGCTTATAATTGCCCATTTGGCGGCTTTCATACCAAAGGCAAATCGCAATTTATTAAGTGCAATGTTTAGTGGCAAGGTCGATGCCGAGTATGCCAAGCACAGGCATAGTTTATGGAAATTTAAAACTGATAAGGACAATAAATGAAAGAAAAAATCGCTAATTTTCCGATAATGTTTTTTGCCGTCATCATGGGACTTGGCGGACTTAGTATAGCTTACGAAAAGCTAAATTTGGTTTTTGAGATAAGTGACGGCGTGGGTGCGTTTTTGCGTTGTTTTACTAGCTTTGTATTTGCGGTGATTTTGGCATTTTATGTGGCTAAAATTTGCTTAAATTTTTCAGGCGTTAAAGCGGAATTTTCGCATGTTATAAAGATAAATTTCTTTGCTGCCGTGCCTATTTCTCTTTTGCTTTTATCGATTTTATGGCAAAAAAATGTGGCGGTTTTTAATCTTTTGTTTTACACAGGCACCGCTATAATGAGCGTGCTTACGCTTTATGTGATTTCGTTTTGGATAAATAAAAATTTAGAAATCAAGCACTCAAATCCGGCGTGGTTTATCCCCATAGTTGGCAACTTGCTTGTCATCATCGCAAGTCGTGATAATGAGCCTTGGCTGTGGTATTATTTTTCGATAGGCATTTTCTTTTATGTCGTGCTTTTTGCGATAATTTTTTATAGAATTTTGTTTCACGATCAGTTGCCTATGAAATTTATGCCGACCCTTTTTATCTTTATCGCTCCCCCTGCCATCGCATTTTTGGGTGTGGTTAAGCTAACGGGCGAGTTTAACACTTTTAGCATGATATTGCTAAATTTGGGGCTGTTTTTTGCCTTTTTGGTGATTTTTATGTGGCAAAATTTCATCAAAGTCAAATTTTTCCTTTCGTGGTGGGCTTTTACCTTCCCAACAGCAGCCATTTCGATAGCTGTGCTTAGGGCTTATGAGCTTAGTAGCAGTGAATTTTTCGCATTTAGCGGAATTTTCTTTTTTATAATGCTAGTTTGCGAGATAGTTTATATCAGCTATTTTACTATCAAAAACACATTAAACGGCGAGATTTTTAAACCAGAGTAAAATCAAAAATTTTAAAAACAAAATGGCGTAAATTTCGTCATTTTGTGCCATTTTTAAGCCAAAAATTGTAAAATTCAGAAATTTTACAAGGAGAAAATTTTGTTAAATCCAAATGAAACTTTAACAGCTTTTTTAAATTCTATGCAAGAAAAGGCAAATTCGCCCTTTGGCGTCATAGTTTTGCTTTCTATAATGGGTGGCGGTGCGATAGCCATGGGCGACATATTTTGGGCTCACTCGACAGTCAAGATGAGTGCAACGCCTGGTTTGGCGAATTTTATCGGCGGTTTGGCGTTTGCAAGCGGTTTGATGATGGTTGTATTTTATGGCGGACATTTATTTACAAGTTCGGTCGTAAGTGGCGTAAATGCCTGCGATAGGCGACTTGCATTTGGTAAAACTCTTGGCTACTGGACGGCGGTTTGGGTCTTTAACTTTGTTGGCTCTTTGCTCGTGGCGTATATGTATTTTTACTCGTCTTTACCGCTCAAATTTGATGGAGATATAGCCAAAAGATTCGTGGCGATAGGGGTTGAAAAAACATCGCTTAGCTTTTTGGAGCTATTTTTACGAGCGATTTTTTGCAATGTTTTTGTGTGCATGGGCGTTTTTTGTGCGACCGCATCGAAAGAATTAGTCGGTAAATTTTTTGCGATTTTATGGATGGTTGCCGCCTTCGTTGCCGCCTCCATGGAGCACTGCGTGGCAAATATGTTTATCATCACCCAAGCACTTTTAGCCAAAACGCATTATATAAATGAGCTCGGGGACGCCCAAGCCGTGGCAAATATGCTTAAACTATCCCTTGCTGGGCTTGAAAATTTAAATGTCAAAAACTTTTTGTATGTAAACTTAATCCCCGTAACCCTTGGCAACATAGTCGGAGGCTTCGGTTTCGTGGGCTTTGTTTTATATTACGCAAATAAAATATCAAAATCAAAATAATCAAATTTGATTTTTTAAATTTGCTTTTTTAAATCATCAAATTTGATATTTTAAATTTGATGTTACGAATTATCAAATTTGATTTGTGTTTGGCTACCCTGTGGATTTTTTCTTTTATCAAATTTGGTTATGAATTTATCAAATTTGATTAAATTTGACTTTGAAAATTATCAAATTTGGTTTTGTAAATTATCAAATTTGATATTTTAAATTTGCTTTTTTGGATTATCAAATTTGGTTCAAATTTGATTT
>JAILCJ010000170.1 GCA_024680445.1 Campylobacter sp. | reverse complement strand
AAATCAAATTTGATAAATTCCAAGCCAAATTTGATAAATTCCAAGCCAAATTTGATAAAGCAAAAAATCCACAGGGTAGCTAAAACACAAAGCAAATTTGATAAAGCTAAATTTGATAATTTCAAAATCAAATTTGATAAATTCCAAGCCAAATTTGATAAATTCAAAATCAAATTTGATAAAGCAAAAAATCCACAGAGTAGCTAAAATACAAAGCAAATTTGATAAATTCAAAATCAAATTTGATTTTTACAAAAAGTCAAATTTTGTGCGAATTCACAGCAAAATTTTAAGCAAATTTACTCCAAACTAGTCTAAAAATCTTTTTGTCAAATTTGCATAAGCGTCTATACGTCTATCCCTTAAAAACGGCCAAATTCGCCTAAGTTCTTCGCTACGTTTTTTATCGATTTTTACCAAAAAACAACCCTCGCTTTGACTATCGGCACAAAAAATTTCTTCACCTTGTGCCCCATAAACAAAGCTATTTCCCCAAAATCTTATCCCTTCGCCAACTCCGCTAGAATCGGGCTCAAAACCAACACGATTTACCGCAACAACCGGCAAGCCATTTGCAACGCTATGTCCGCGTTGAACGGCTTTCCACGCATTTAATTGCCTTTGTTTTTCATCTTCGCTATCGCTATCAAACCAACCTATCGCAGTTGGATAAATCAAAATTTCAGCCCCAGCCAATGCCATGAGCCTAGCCGCTTCTGGATACCATTGATCCCAGCAAATCAAAACTCCAAGCCGTCCAACGCTCGTTTGTATGGGTTCAAAACCAAGATCGCCCGGGCAAAAATAAAATTTCTCATAAAATTGCGGATCGTCAGGGATATGCATTTTGCGGTATTTTCCAGCCAAAGTTCCGTCTTTTTCAAACACAAAAGCCGTGTTGTGATAAAGCCCTGTCGCCCTTTTTTCAAAAAGCGAAGTTACAAGCACTAACTCATATTTTTTAGCAAGCTTGCTCCAAAATTTCAAATCCTCGTCAAAATCATTTGCAAGGTCGAAAAAATCGGTATTTTCACTTTGGCAAAAATACTCGCTTTGATGCAATTCTTGACAGATTGCAAGTTTTGCTCCGCCCTCTTTTGCTTTTTGAACAAGTTCGCAAGTTTTGCTTATGGTTGCCTCTTTTGTGCCGTGAAATTTTTGCTGCAATAGTGCTATTTTCATCATTTTTCCTTTATTTTGCTAAATTTTATCTCTTAAAAATCTGTTTTGGCTAGAACAATGAAGCGAGCCATTTTGACGCACAAAAACCAAAGAATTTACGCCTATGATTTTACGATCTGGCAAGGCGGCTGCTAAACGTTCAAGCACGATTTTATCGTTATTGTCATCATAAGTTGGCACTATCAAAGCATCATTTATAAATATAAAATTTGCGTATGTGCAAGCCAATCTCTTACCCTCATAAAATTTTGCCTTTGGCAAGGGCAAAGCAACAAGCTTAAAGCCCGTTTTTTCAAGCTCTTGACGCATTTTTTGCAAGGGGATAAAATGCTCATCGTCTTTATCATCGCAACTTGCATAGGCTATGGTATCTGGGGCGATGAATCTTGCCAAGGTATCGATATGGCTATCGGTATCATCGCCTTTTATAAAGCCATTTTCAAGCCAAATTATCTTTTTAAGCCCAAAAAATTCGCTTAATTTTTGCTCGATTTGCTCTTTGCTAAAAGCTTTATTTCTATTTTCATTTAGCAAACACTCTTTTGTCGTTAATAAGACGCCATCTCCGTTAAATTCGATACTTCCGCCCTCTAAAATAAAATCAATTTGCTTTAAATTTGTTTTTAAAATTTTAGCTATTTTTGCATTTACTCCATCGTCTTTACTACTTTGAAATTTTCCGCCCCAAGCATTAAATTTGAAATCATAACTTAAAATTTCATCGCCGTTTTGCACATCTATCATGCCATAATCCCGCACCCAAGTGTCGTTTGTATCGATTTGCAAAAACTCACAATTTTTAAATTTTTTAAAGCGATTTAAAATTTTTTCATCAGGGCAAATCAAAACCAACTTTTCATAAGCACAAACGGCTTTTACAAGCTTTTCATAGCTATCTAAAATCTCGTCAAGATAAGGTCTCCAATCGGTATTTTCATGAGGCAAAGACACAAACAAAAGTTCTTGCCTCTCCCACTCTCCAAACGCTCTAAGCTTCATTTTTTTGCCCTTTTATTATTTTTACTATGCCAAAAATCGTAATGATTATCCAAAAAATTTCTATCATAAACGAACCGAGATTAAAATGCACGCATAAAGAAATGATAAGTAAAATCGCACCGATGAGATTTATAAACTGAAATTTAAGACTTTTGGCATTTGTATTGCCAAGTTGAAGCATAAAATACGCAACAACTATGCAAACCATACCGCAAAAACCGATAAATTGAAATATATCCATATTCTCCCTTTAAAAAAGGCTAATTTTAGCATAAAATTTCGTTTTGTCTTTAAATTTAGCAAGTTTGAGATAAAATACCAGCTTTCATGTCAAAAAAGGTTAAGAGATTTGGATTTTGAATTTATATTAAATTTTTATCCTATGTATATAAAAGCGGGAATTTTAACGCTAGAAATCGCATTTTTAGGGATATTTTTTTCTATCATCATAGGCATTTTTTGCATGCTCGTGCGTTACTTCAAATTTCGCCCACTTGTAGGATTTGTAGGCGGATATGTCGAACTAAGTCGCAACACTCCGCTTTTGATTCAACTTTTTTTCATCTACTACGGACTACCAAAATTTGGTATCATGATAAGCTCTTTTTCATCAGCCGTGATAGGACTTGCATTTTTAGGCGGTGGTTACATGGCTGAAAGTTTTCGCTTAGGATATGAATCAGTGCGAAAGTCCCAAATAGAAGCCGGACTTAGCATAGGACTAAATCGCATACAAATTTTATATCACATAGTTTCGCCACAAGCTTTTAGCGTCGCCTTGCCTAGCATTAGTGCAAATATCATTTTTTTACTCAAAGAAACTTCTGTCGTTAGCATAATCGCCCTTGCCGATCTGGTTTATGTAGCAAAGGATATCATCGGACTTTATTATAAAACCGACGAGGCTTTATTTTTGCTGGTTTTAAGCTATCTCATTATCATTTTGCCTATATCCATGGGGCTAACTTTTCTAGAAAAAAGGCTAAGATAATGGGTGAAAATTTATTTAATCTTTCAAATTTACTCCGCCTTGGCGAAGGTCTTTTAGTCAGTCTTGAAATTTCGCTCATAAGCATAGCGTTTTCTATCGTTGGTGGGCTATTTTTAGGCGTTTTAATGAGTTTAAAAAACAAATGGCTTTATATGTTTTTAAAAATTTGCCTTGAAATCGTGCGTATAATGCCACAAATCGTTTGGCTTTTTATCTTTTACTACGGCGTAGCACGTGCGTTTAATCTACATCTTAGTGCATTTGGTGCTAGTGTTATAGTTTTTAGTATCTGGGGTGTTTTTGAAATGATGGATATAGTAAGAGGTGCGGTAGTTTCGATACCAAAACATCAGTTTGAAAGTGCAGCCGCCCTTGGACTAAAAACCGCCGATATTTACAAAAGCGTTATCATACCCCAAGCCATCAGACGACTTATTCCTGGTGCTGTAAATTTGCTAAGTCGTATCATAAAAACCACTCCGATAGTCGTTCTTATCGGCGTTGTCGAGATAGTTAAAGTCGCTCAACAAATCATAGAAAGAAATGTTTTTTCAGACAATCTCGCACCATTTTGGCTATACGGATTTGTCTTTTTGATTTATTTTATCTTATGTTATCCCATATCGAAATTCTCGCTGTTATTAGAAAAAAAATGGAGCTAAAATGAATAAAATTCTCACACTTAAAAATGTCAATAAATTTTATGGAGATTTTCAAGCCTTAAAAAACATAAATTTAGAAGTCGAACACGGCGAAGTCATAGTGATTCTGGGACCTTCTGGCTGCGGTAAAAGCACAACTTTACGCACCATAAACGGACTTGAAAGCATACAAGATGGCGAGATTATCATAGACGGCGAAAGCGTAACAAAGGACTTTGATGACTGGACAAATATGCGTCAAAAAGTTGGCATGGTTTTTCAAAGTTATGAACTTTTTGAACATATGAACGTTATCGAAAATATCTTGCTAGGCCCTATAAAAGCACAAAAACGCGATAAAAAAGATGTAGAAAAAGAAGCCGATATCTGGCTTGAAAAAGTCGGACTCATACAAAAAAAATACGCTCGTCCAAGGGAGCTTAGTGGCGGTCAAAAACAAAGAATCGCCATAGTTAGAGCACTTTGCATGAACCCAAAACTCATGCTTTTTGACGAGGTTACAGCCGCACTCGATCCCGAAATAGTCCGTGAAGTCCTCGATGTTATCTTAAATCTTGCCAAAGAAGGCATGAGTATGCTAATCGTAACTCACGAAATGGAATTTGCCCGTGCAGTCGCCGATAGAATCGTCTTTATGGATAGCGGCGAAATAGTAGAAATAAGCGATCCAAAAGAATTTTTCACCGCACCAAAAAGCCAAAGAGCACAGAAATTTTTAAATAAATTTCATTTTTAAAAGTTAAATTATAAAAATGCAGGATATAAATTTTTTTAACAAAGCCGAAATTTAAAACCGCATTTAAACTTATTTTATAGTATTTTTACATGGCAAACTTTTAGTTTTAAAATTGCTT
>JAILCJ010000163.1 GCA_024680445.1 Campylobacter sp. | reverse complement strand
GCTTTAAAGGTGGAATATTAAAACTAATAAAAGAAGGCTATAAAACACAAACTTATAATAAAATTTACTAATTTTTTCTACAAATCAAATGATTATTTATAAGCAAAATACAATAAAAAGTATATTTTCAAAATTACAATTTTTACTTTTAGATAAGGAACATTTTTTGCTTATATCCGAAAAATTTATAGCCAAAAAAGGATAAAAAATGGCAAATTTAGATGATATTTCACGTTTAGATCCGGTTGTAAAGGCTGGTTATAACATGTATAAAGCTGCCAAAAAAGATGGCAGTGAAAATTTCATAGACTTTTTACTTAAATACAATAGCAACGAAGCTAATAATGGCGATTTTTCAAGCGTATTGGGTGAAAAAGGCAAGGTTTTTAGTGACCTTATCTCAAATGTTGCAGCCAGTGCAAAGGCTGTTTCATCGGCTATTTCTAGTGATGAATCGCTTTTAAAATCTCTAAGTGCAAAAAATTTCGCTTTAAATCCAGCAAATTTGGAGCTACTTTCACAAAATCCAAGTTTGGCTGATAATATTTTAAAAGATAAAACTAGCATGCAAGATTTGTTTTCATCGCTTTTAAATATAGATTCAAATACCGAAACCATGTTAAACTCAAACATAGATTCAAAGGTTCAAAAAGCGCTTAAAACTGCAACTTTAAATGAAAAACAAAATAGTTAATTTGTATCTAAATAAAAGCATTTTTGCATCAAATTTGATTTGACTATATTATAAAAATGCGGTAGTTTTTTGAATTTACATCAAATTTGATATTTATCAAATTTGATATTTAAACACATCAAATTTGATATTTAAAACATCAAATTTGATAAAATTTTAGCTTGATAAATAATTTTCAAGCCACAAAACATGGCTTGAAAATCTTATTATTTTTTGTTGGCTATAAAACCGAGGGCTGGTTTGGTGCCTAACTTTTCTTTTGGCAGATAAAAGCCAGATTTTTTCATTTCTTTTTGGATTTTTTTATCGGCTATATCTCCAAAAACTAGTGCATTTGTAGGGCAAACCGTTACACAAGACGGATCCTTGCCCGCTTTTACACGATTGTCATAGCAAAATGTGCATTTACCGACCTTGCCATCATCTTGCAAATATAAAGCATCGTATGGACAAGCCAAAATGCAGTATTTACAGCCTATGCACTTTTTTTGATCTATTAGAGTTACGCCGTCTGCGGTTTTAAACATAGCTTCGGTAAGGCATACCGATACACAGGGTGCATCCGCACACATTTCACAGCTTTGGCGTTTAAAATCCATGCTTAGCTTAGGAAACTCTCCGTTTATGCGTCCGCGAACTTTAAGCTTATGGTAGCCATTTGGGACATGATTTTCATTGCGACATGCTACCGAGCAAGCTTGACAACCTATGCATAAATTTTCATCATAAACCATTACATATTTTTTCATTTTTATCCCCTTATGCCTTAGCGATCTTGACACCGATATTTCTAACCATAGTTGCAGATACCGGACCTTCTTCGGTGCTTAAAAGTACGCTATCATTTATGCCTACATTATGTATATTTTCAAGAGCCGGAGCCACATGTCCAAATCCATGATACACAAAAAGCATATCTTCTCTAATGCCTTCTGTGACAAATAAAGTGCCACTTTGTTTGCCAAATTGATTACTCAAAACGACTTTATCACCGTTTTTTAGACCTTTTCTTTTGGCTGTTTTAGTGTTTATCCAAACAGGCGATTCGTTCATAAAATCATTTAACATAGGCAAACTTTGGGTGTGTCCGTTGGTATGAATAGGCGTTTTGCCGCTTGATATACAAAGATCATATCCGCCAAAAACATCCATATCTTTGGTATTTAAGCAACCATAACCCGGAAAGGCTTTTTCTACTTGTTCGCTAAAAAGCTCAATTTTACCAGATGGGGTTTTCACTCCCATTTGGCTATCCATTAGTCCATTTTCACCGACAAATTCGGCGGCTTTTGGGAATCTTTTTACAAATTTTGCTACTGAATCTTTTTCGTGGAATAAAATGCCCGGCACATCATAAGTGACCCAGCCGTCGCGTTCTAGCTTGGCTAAGAGTTCGACATTGCCCTTTGCTTGAAGCATACGCCAATCTCTAATATTGTTCCACTTATAAAGTCCGTCTACTTTCAAAATACGAGCAAGCTCCCTAAATATGCTCGCTCCGTCTTTCGTGTCACCCACTGGGTCAACTACTTTGTTGCGTATCATATAGGTAGGTTTTTGGCTTGATTTATCCTCTATGCCTTCATCACGTTCCAAATAAGTGCTTTCTGGCAAAACCACATCAGCCAAATTTGTCATATCGTTCATATAAATATCGCTAACGACGATAAATTCGACTTTATCAATGGCTTCACGAATTTTATTTGTTCCTGCGATGTTAATTAGCGGATTCATTCTGATATTAAACCAACCCTTGATAGGATAAGGTTTTTCGCTCATTATAGCATCTGCAACATCCATCAAAACGCCCTTGCTACGACCGACAAATTTGTGTTTGCCATCTTCCCCAGCAAAATCAAGTCTAGTAACTTTTGGCACTTTAAAATCTTTATCTGGATTTGTTATATCATCGCAAACATTTTCGCCGGCTAGTTTATTGTAAGCTTTGGCTTTTTTGCCACCAAAAATACCGCCCTTGACTTCGAAATTTCCCATTAAAGCATTTGCTACCATTATCGCACGAGTTCTCATGTATTCGGCTTTTGTTGTTGTGGTGTTGTGACCAAAGTCTATGATGACCCTTGGAGCTGCCGCCCAAATTTCACCGGCTATACGGCGAATATCATCTGCTTTGATATCGCAAATTTTTTCAGCCCATTCTGGCGTGGTATCTTGTGTAGCCTCTACGACTTTATCAAAGCCTATGGTAAAATTTTGTATAAATTCCTTATCATAAGTGTCATTTTTTATCCAGGTATGAATAAGAGCCATAACAAAAGCCAAATCCGTGCCCGGCTTAACCGGCAACCACTCATCAGCTTTACTTGCAACTACGCTAAATCTAGGGTCAAGCACTAAAAGTTTTGTGTCTTTTTTGCCGATAAATTTCGCCATTTTTTTGGTATCTGAAACGACTATACCTTCAAAGAGATTGTGACCGAAATTTACTATGTATTTGGCATTAGCAAAGTCGCGTTTTAGCTTGGCTATGCCATACATTTGCTCACAAACCATTTCGTATGTTATAGGGCATATAGAGTGGTGAGAAAAGCAGTTTGGCGAACCAAAACTTGAAGCAAAGTTTGTCATAAGTTTATGAGTTTGACAGCTTTTACAGGTAAAAATTACACTTTGAGGTCCATACTTGTCTTTGATCTCTTGCATTTTAGTAGCAACCAAATTTAAAGCCTCGTCCCAACTGGCCTCACGCCATTTGTTTTCGCCTCTTTTGCCTACACGAATTAGTGGTTTAACTAATCTTTTTGGATCATATAGTTGATTAACACCGCTAGCTCCCCTTGCACACACAGAAGTAGTCGAGCCAGATGCTAGCTCGTTGCCTTCTATACAGATATTTTTTTTGCCTACTACCTTAGCTGAAATCGGACAGCGTGAAGAACACATTTCACAATAGCTTTTTACAAATTTTTCGCTAGGTTCAAGTGAATTTGCTCCAAGTTTAGCTAAAGTACCGGGCATAGCCGTAACTGCACCAATAATGGCGGAACTTTTTAAGAAATTTCGCCTTGAAGTGTTTATATTTTTCATCGCTTTTCTCCCTAAATTATTATCATATAGCGAATATTTTGAGATAGGATTATATAAGAAGGAAAATTAAATTTTAATTAAATATTGTTTATAGAAAAAAACTATATTTTTTACATAATAATACAATAAATAATCATTGTCAAAATGTGTAAAAATATCGTATATACAAG
>JAILCJ010000157.1 GCA_024680445.1 Campylobacter sp. | reverse complement strand
GGCGCAACAGATATGGGTAACCTTGCTGACACCTTACCTATGTATTATGGTCTTGGTGACGGAGCGTGGAAGTATTACTGCAAAGGCTGGGGCGTTGATTTTGATGAATTTGTAAAACGTTTTGCAGTTTCTACAAAAGAGCCAAAACAAGGCGGAGCACCTGTAAAAGGCACCAAATTTACAGAGTATTATTATCACGATCCTAAAAATCCAGAAGATAGAAACTGGAGAAATGAAAAAGGCTGGTCGCTTTCAAAATGGTGGCAAGGCGTCTTACAAGAAGAAAACACCTTTTCAAGTGGAAAATTACGCGTACTTTGGGTTCAAGGCACAGGTATAACTTCTATGGCTCATGTTGCTAAAATTCAAGAAGCAACAGACAAACTCGATATGATAGTAGTTGCCGAACCATTTGTAAATGAAGTAGCCATACTTTCAGACAGAAAAGACGGCGTTTATATCTTGCCAGTAGCAACGCAATTTGAATGCGAAGGACACCTAAGCGCTACAAATCGTTCAGGTCAATGGCGAAGTCAAGTCGTAAAACCTATCGGTGAAAGCAAAGGCGATCATGAAGTTATGTTTGAATTTGCTAAAAAATTTGGTTTTTATGATGAATATGTCAAGGGCATGAAAATGGCTGTTGTTGATCATGAGCTAAAACAAGTCAAAGATGATTTTGTATGGCCAGATGACGCTACAAACGAAATCGCTCGTATAGGAAATTCTATCGGTTACCGTGCTAGAACGGCTGAAATGTTTAGACGACATCAAGCCAACTGGGATAAATTTGATCCTGATACCTTAATGGGTATGGGAGGCGATGTAAAAGGAGAATTTTACGGCAAACCATGGCCAGCATGGGAAGAAAGCCATCCGGGAACGCCTATACTTTACAATCCAGACACGCCTTATGAACTTGGCGGAGGTAGTGGATTTAGAAATAGATTCGGTCTTGAACATAACGGCGTTAGCCAACTAGCAGCCGAAGATGTCGATATCAAAGGTGGCAAAGTCAAAGGCGGTTATCCGCAAATCACAAAAGAAAATATCGAACAAGTCCTTGGTATCACTTTAACAGATAAAGAACGAGAACTTATGGGTGCAACTTGGTCAACAGATCATAGCGGTTTGATACGAGAAAAATGCCGTGACGCTGGTATCGCACCTTATGGCAACGCAAGGGCTAGAATGATAGTTTGGGAATTTATAGATCAAATTCCAAAACACAGAGAGCCTATACACTCACCGCGTTGGGATCTGGTTCAAAAATATCCAACTTTTGATGATCAAGCAAGAAATTTCCGCTCATCAACAAGTTACAAATCAGAACAACAGAAAAAAGACTGGTCTAAAGAATTCCCAACCGTATTTAGCACTCAACGTCTCGTAAATCTTAGCGGTGCTGGCATGATAGAAAGAACTAGCAAATACCTAGCCGCTATCACGCCTGAAATGTTTGCTCATGTCAATCCAGAACTTGCCATGAAATACGGCATCAAAGATAGAGATATGATGTGGATTCACGCTCCGCAAGGCACAAAAATCAAAGTTCGTTGCTATTATAGTCAAATGGTTACGCCAGATAGAATTTGTATGCCTTACAACTTTGCTGGTATCATGCAAGGTATAGACCTAAGCTCACGATATCCAGAAGGCACAAAACCTTATGTTATCGGTGAAAGTACAGGTACTATCGTTAATTACGGCTTTGACCCGGTTACACAAATTTCAGAATTTAACGCTGGACTTTGCCGTATAGAAAAAGCAGAAGAATTCGAGTTTAAAACACAATTCTTTGATGAAATTTTAGAAAAAAGGGAGCTTGGCTAATGGCACGTATGAAATTTTATGTTGATAATAGCAGATGTATCAGTTGCTTTGGTTGCCAAGTCGCTTGTGCTTCGGCTCACGAAATTCCTATCGGAATTTACCGCCGAAAGGTCATAACACTCGATGAGGGCGTTTATGGCAAAGAAATTTCTACAACCATAGCTTGTCAGCACTGCACGGATGCACCATGCGAGCAAGTTTGTCCGGTGGATTGTTTTTATATCCGTGAAGACGGCATAGTTTTGCACGATAAAAGCAAATGTATAGGCTGCGGATATTGCTTATACGCCTGTCCATTTGGGGCACCGCAATTCCCACGAGATGGTGCTTTTGGCGTCAAAGGCGAAATGGATAAATGCACTATGTGTGCTGGCGGTCCAGAAGAAACCTTCTCGGCAAAAGAGTTGCATACTTATGGACAAAATCGCATAGCCGAAGGCAAAGTGCCGATGTGTGCGGCGATTTGTGCGACAAATGCCCTACTCGTTGGCGATGCGATGGAGGTTTCAAATGTCTATCGTAAACGCGTAATGATACGCAACGCAAAACTTTAAAACACTTCCAAACCCGAAGCCAAAGCTTTGGGTTTGGCATACTTTTATCAAATTTGATTTTTCATTATTTTTATAACAAATACTTTTTATTTTTAAATCAATTTATATACATAAAATACCAATACAATTTTAATTCGCCAAAACCCATAATTTAAGCTTTGGCGTTAGTTAAGAGTTAGAATTGTTTTTTATTTGCATCCTCAATGATGTCTTGGGCGATTTTATTGACGCTTTCGGCGATTTTTGCCGAATCTACGGCTATGCGAGAATTTTCTTTGGTGCCGGCTTGAATATTTGCAACATTTTCATTGATTTGCTCTATATCGTGAGCCGAAGCGTTTACAGAAGTGCTCATATCGTTTATGCCTTGAACCAAAATATTTGTATTTGCTTCTATTTCTGTAAGACTTTTTTGCGTTTTTTCAGCCAAATTTCGTATCTCGTCAGCAACCACGGCAAAGCCCCTGCCATGTTCGCCAGCACGAGCCGCCTCTATGGCAGCGTTTAAGGCCAAAAGATTGATTTGATCGGCTATATCGTGGATGATGCAGGTTATATTTTTTATATCCTGACTTTGAGAAGTAACATTAGCCGCTTTTTGGCTAAGATCTTGCATGGTTTGGTTAATATTTTCAAGAGAATCAACAGAGGTGCTTAAATGAGAGGCTTGAATTTGTGCGCTTTGTGTGAGCTGATTTACCTTATCGTTTAACTCATCGCTGTGTTCTTTAAGCCTTTTTGCAAATGCCGATGAAGTTTTTAACATTTTTACTATTTCTTCACCTAAGATATTTGTTACTCTCTCGACATGGCCGCTTGCGTTTTCGATTTTATTGCGAAAATCAAGCTTGGTGTATTGAGCAAAAAGGTCTGAAATTTTATTCATATCTTTGCCGATTTTGCTTTCAAGCGTATCAAGAAGGCTGTTGAAACTATTTTTTAGTTCGCAAAGTTGAGGATTGCCCGGTATTGCTGTTATGCGATGAGCTAGATCGCCTTTTTCAACCAAGTCTACGACCTCCATGGTATTTTTTACCGCCAAAGCGTCTTGTTCGATGATGCTTTTGGTGTGATTTAGGCTTGAATTTATGACCTTTGCCATATCGCCGATCTCGTCTTTGGCGTTGATATCTTCGATAAGTTTAAATTCGTTATTTTCATAATTCACAAACTCAAATGCCCTTAAAAGTCCGCTTTGAACCTTTTGCAATGGCGACATAAAATGTTTAACAACTAGACCGAGTATAAACGAACCGATGATTAGGCAAACTATTAAAACCCCGATAGAAAACATCAAATCATTGTTTAATTTGCCCTCAACATCTAAAAGCCTTGTTGTAGTTACTACCGTCCAACCGCAATCAAGCTGTTTATAAAAACCCTCGCGTTTGTTGCCATGTATGGCGGTGTAGTCGATTATGCCTTCTTTCGCACTTTTTAATGCAGTCTCCAAAACCTGTTTGCTATCTCCGCTAGTGCCAGCTTGAACGACTTTTGGATCTTCGTGTGAGAAAATTTTATTATGAGTGTCGGTGATAAAGATATTTAAAGATGGCATTTGTGCGTTTTTAAAGATCTTAAAACTATCTTGAAATACGCTAGTATCGATGTTTATAGCAAGCGCTCCTATAAATTTGCCATTTTTTATGATAGGCGAAGTGATATCGGCTATATATCTACCCTTAAACTGTCCGACATTGCCGATACGAACAGGCATGATGATCTCACTAAGTTTTTCTTTGCTTTGTTTATACCAGTCCTTGCCTTGGATAGTGCCTATATCGTTACCAGTATATATAGAAGCTGTGCGATCTTTTGGGTGGAATTCACTAACAAATTGTCTGCCGTCTTCAAATGCCACCCTAAACATTAAATAACCCGTTACACTTTGAATTTGTGTCATAACTTGCTGTATTTCGGCGTTATCATTAGAGATATTGGCTATAAGTTTGGAGATATCTTTGGCATGTTTTATACCCTCTTTCATTACCGTATTTACCGTCGTATAAGCACCACTTGTAGCGGTTTGTTGAATTTCATCAAAAAGCATTTTGGTATTTGCCGCCGACGAACGATACATAAGCGTAACTATGATTATAAGTATTGCAGCAACTATCATAGCAGCAAATGCCGTAATCTTTGGGCCAAGATTTAATTTCATAAATTCTCCTTAGGTAAAAATAGCGAATTTTAGTACAATAGTTTTAAATGAAAGTTAACATAAATATTTAACAAAAAAAAGAAAGTTATAAATACTGATTTTTTTATAATTGTGATGTAAATAATAAAACGAAATTTGATAGAAATAAATTTAAAAGCCAAGCGATATAGCTTAGCTTTTAAAATTTAATTTTCGTTGATTTGAATTTTGTGTTTGCACTTGGTGCATTCTATGAAAGTGCCTTTTTTAAGCTCTTTTTTTATCATCATTTCGTTGCATTGCGGGCATTTGTTTAAAGTTGGTTCGTATGAGCTTATAAAGTCGCATTTTGGATAATTTGCACATCCAAAAAATTTGCCTCGGCGTGAAATTCTTTGAACTATATCACCACCGCATTTTGGGCATGGTACGTCTATTTTTTTAAGTTCTTTTTTTGCTTTTACTTCGCCATTTTTTTCGCTCTCATTATTTTTAATATTGCGTGAGTAGCGACATTTTGGAAAATTTCCACAAGCTATAAATTTGCCGTATCTACCACTTCGTTCGACCAGATCTCCACCGCATTCAGGGCATTTTTCACCGATAGGAACTGCAACTTTTAAACTTTTGATATTGACCTTGCCGTCTGCGATTTTTTGCATAAAAGGATGATAAAAATCGGCTAGAATTTTTTGCCAGTCAGCCTTATCTTCGGCTATTTCATCAAGTTTTTGCTCCATGTCCGAAGTAAATTCACTATCAACTATATCTTTAAAATGCTCTTGCAAAACATCTATCATTGAAAAAGCTATATCATTTGGTATGAGTTGTTTTTTCTCGACCCTAACATAATCCCTTGAAGTTAGCAAAGAAATAGTCGGTGCATAAGTTGATGGACGACCTATGCCTAAACTTTCTAGTTTTTTAACAAGTCCAGCTTCTGAATATCTTGAAGGTGGTTCTGTAAAATGCTCGCTATCTTTAATGTCTTGAAGTTCGAGTTTATCGCCTTTATTTAAATTTGGTAAAATTTTATCTTTATCAAGATCGCCATAAACCTTATAAAATCCGTCAAAAAGCACTTTTTTGCCACTTAGTTTAAATTGCGAACTTTTGCTATTTACAAAAACATTTTGTGTTTGGCTTACGCTATCGCTCATTTGTGAAGCCAAAAAACGATTATAGATAAGAGTATAAAGTTTTAAGGCATCTTTTTCGAGATATTTTGATGCCTGAGTTGGAGTGAAATTTAAATTTGTAGGACGTATGGCTTCGTGAGCTTCTTGGGCACCTTTTGATTTGGTTGCATAAATATTTGCCTTGGCTGGTAAATAATCCTTTCCATAGTTAGCTAGTATAAGTTCACGAGCCGATTGTATCGCTTCTTTGGCTATGTTTAAGCTATCTGTTCTCATATAAGTTATAGCACCCATAAAGCCGTCATTGGTTTGAACGCCTTCATAAAGGTTTTGTGCTAACATCATGGTTTTGCGAGGGCTAAAACCCAAAACATTACTTGCAGTTTGTTGCAAAGTCGAAGTCATAAATGGAGGATTTGCCTTGGTTTTTCTATCTTTGCTTTCTATATTAAAAACCGAAAATTCCTCGTTTTTTAAGCGATCGATGATAAATTTCGCGCGATCTTGATTTTGTATGCTTAGCTTTTCTATCTTTTGACCTTCAAAATTTACAAGCTCGGCATCAAGATTTTTCTTAAATTTGGTATCTATACTAAAATATCTTATAGGCTTAAATTCGCGAATTTCTTTTTCGCGATCTACTATGATTTTAAGTGCGGCACTTTGGACACGACCGGCTGAAAGACCTTTTTGGATTTTTAAATTTAAAAGTGGACTTAGCTTATAACCAACGATTCTATCAAGCAAACGCCTTGCTTGTTGAGCGTTTACGCTATTCATATCAAGTTTGCGTGGATTTTGCAAAGCTGCGTTTATAGCAGTTTTTGTAATCTCGTGAAAAACGATTCTAGGCAAACTCGTTGGGTCTTTGCCTATGGAATTTGCTATGTGAAATGCTATCGCCTCACCCTCTCTATCCTCATCGGTTGCTAGATAAATTTGTGAAGCTGTTTTTGCTAGGGCTTTTATTTCTTTGACTATGGATGAGTGATCAGAGCTTACGCGGTATTCTGGTATAAAAGTATCATTGTCTATTTTTATACCAAAGCTTGTTTTTGGCAAATCTCTAATATGTCCTTTTGAAGCTATAACTTCGTAGTCCTTGCCTAAAAAATTTTTTATAGTTTTTGCTTTTGCAGGAGATTCTACGATGATGAGATTTTTCATAATTTTTTGCCTTTTGAAATTTTTGGCGTAATTGTAGCAAAAAAATTTGCTATATCAATGTAAGCAAAGCAAAAATTCATAAAATTTAATGAAATTTATCAAATTTGGTAAAAAATTTGATTTTATATTTACTTAAAATTTATTTTTCTGTCCTTTTTGGCTGAATTTTCGTT
>JAILCJ010000106.1 GCA_024680445.1 Campylobacter sp. | reverse complement strand
TGGCATTAGCATTTGGGGGAATTCAAATTTTGTTATCGAAAATGGCAAGGTTTGCATAAATTACGAAAGTCATCCAGCCATCATAGATATAGTCAAGAAAATCCGTTCAGAGGGCATCAGAGGCCCATTGCTTTTGCGTTTTCCACATCTTATACAAAAACAAATCGAGCAACTTTACACCAGCTTTAACAAAGCGAAAAAAGAATTTGAATACAAGGGCAAATTTAACGCCGTTTATCCACTAAAAGTAAATCAATATCCCGGTTTTGTTAAAAATCTTGTTAGCCTTGGCAAGCCTTATAACTACGGACTTGAAGCCGGTAGCAAAGCAGAACTTTTGCTCGCCATGGCCTATAATAACGACAATTCGCCCATTAGTGTAAACGGCTTTAAAGATAAAGAAATGATAAACATGGGCTTTATCGCCGCCGAAATGGGACACAACATAACGCTTACTATCGAGGGGCTAAACGAACTTGAAGCCATTATAACTATCGCAAAAGAACGTTTCAAACCAAAACCAAACATCGGATTACGCATAAGATTGCATTCTAGCGGTTCTGGGCTATGGGCGAAAAGTGGAGGAATTCACTCTAAATTTGGTCTAACTTCGACCGAACTTATAGAGGCGGTAAATTTGCTAAAAAAAGCGGATTTGCTTGATAATTTCACGATGATTCACTTTCATATCGGCTCGCAAATCACAGAAATTCACACTCTCAAAAAGGCTTTGAGTGAAGTCGGAAATATCTATGCAGAGTTGCGAAAAATGGGGGCTAACAACCTAAAAGCGGTAAATCTCGGCGGAGGTTTGGCGATCGAGTATTCGCAGTTTAAACAAACCATTAGCAAAAACTACACCCTTAACGAATACGCCAACGATGTCGTGTTTTTACTCAAATGTATAGCCGAACAAAAAAACGAACCAGAGCCTGACATTTTTACAGAAAGTGGCAGAAATGTTTCGGCAAGTCACGCCGTTTTGGTGGCACCGGTTTTGGAGCTTTTTTCGCAAGACTATACCGAGAGCAAGTTAAATTTAAAAAAGAAAAACCCTCCACTTCTTAGCGAACTTGTCGATCTTTACAAATCTATAAAGCCTTCAAATGCTATGGAGTATCTACACGATAGCGTGCATCATTTAGAAAGCATTTTAACTTTGTTTGATTTGGGTTATGTTGATTTGCAAGATCGCTCAAATGCCGAAGTTTTGTGCAGTTTGATAAGCAAAAAGGCAATAAATTTGCTAGGCAGCAAGAGCAATATCGACCTAAGCAAAATCCAAAAAGAAGTGCAAGAACGATACTTGGTAAATTTCTCAATGTTTCAAAGTTTGCCTGATTTTTGGGGTATTTCGCAAGATTTTCCTATCATGCCACTAGATCATCTTGACACCAGACCTACCCTACCGGCGTCTATTTGGGATATAACATGCGACAGCGACGGCGAGATCGGCTACAATGACGAAACAAATCCTCTCATGCTTCATGATGTAAATCTCGAAAAAGAAAACTATTTTCTTGGCTTTTTCTTAGTCGGTGCCTATCAAGAAGTCCTTGGTATGAGGCATAACCTTTTTACTCACCCAACCGAGGCTTGTATAAAAGTCACGGCTAATGGCTATGAGATCACAAATATCTTAGAAAGTCAAAGCATACTCGATATCATGGAGGATCTTGACTATGATGTCGACGAAATTCAAGATATTTTAAATGAAAGAATCAAAAAGTCAAAACTTATCAAAGAGGCACAGAAAAAGCAAATTTTAGGTGAGCTTTATTTGTTTTTAAATGATAATGGTTACTTAAAAACCATAAAATGATACCAAGCGAAACAAAACGATATTAATTTTGTGTTAATTTTGATAAATTTACCGAAAATTTATATTGAAATAGTATAGAATATAATCCTAAATTTTTAAAGGAAGACGAAATGTTATCTAAAAGAGTTCAAAAACTAAGTCCGTCTATCACTATCGCCATAAGTTCAAAAGCCAAAGAAATGAAAGCGGCTGGTGTAGATGTTATAAGTTTTAGTGCTGGTGAGCCTGATTTTGACACACCAAAAGCTATAAAAGATGCTGTAAAATCAGCCCTTGACAAAGGTTGCGGTAAATACACCCCAGTACCGGGCAACCCAGAAGTGCTAAAAGCTATAGCAACAAAGCTAAAACGCGACAATGGACTCGAATACAAAACAAGCCAAATTGTAACAAATGTCGGTGGCAAGCATTCGCTTTTTAACATTTTTCAGTCTTTGATAGATGAAGGCGACGAGGTCATCATACCTTCGCCTTATTGGGTCACATATCCAGAAATCGTTAAATATTGCAACGGCAAACCTGTTTTTATAGAAATTAGCGAAGAAAACGGCTTTAAAATCACCCCAGAGCAACTAAAAAAAGCCATTAGCCCAAAAACTAAAATTTTTAGCATAAACTATCCTACAAACCCTACTGGTGCCTTATATACCAAGGCGGAATTACAAGCATTGGCTAAGGTTTTAGAAGGCACAGATATCATAGTTATAAGCGATGAAATTTACGAAAAACTTGTATTTGACGGCGAATTTTTCTCTTTTGCAAGTATCAGTGAAGACGCATTTAAACGCACGGTTACCATAAACGGATTAAGCAAATGTGGAGCCATGCCGGGTTGGCGTTTTGGCTATACAGCAAGCGTTATGGACGAGTTAAATGCCGCCATGAAAAGTTTGCAAAGTCAAAGCGTAAGCAACATTTGTAGCCTAACTCAAGAAGGTGCCATCCCAGCCTTACTTGGTGAAACAGACGCAGATATAGCCTATATGCTTGGCGAATACAAAAAAAGACGCGACCTTGCGGCCAAAATGATAAACGACATAGACGGACTTAGCGTTAAAGTGCCCGGCGGTGCATTTTATCTTTTTGTAAATTGCAAAAATGTAGAAAATGATGATATGAAATTTTGCCAAAAATTGCTCCAAGAAGCCCATGTAGCTTGTGTACCGGGTGTTGGTTTTGGTAGAAGCGGTTATTTTAGACTTAGCTTTGCAACCGATATGGATAGCATCAAAGAAGGCATAAAACGTATAGAAAAATTCGTTAAAAACTATAAATGATAAAAGTAAATGGCATAGATATCGACACAAAAGCAAGCGATATTTATGCCCTTAAAGCTGAAATTTTAAACGATTCACAAAGCGATTCACATAAAAAACTTTTCAAATTTGATATTCAAAACGCACAAATCACTATCCTAAACGGCTTTGCCATATCGCAAAACTATCCCATAAAAGACAAAGACGAGCTGGTTTTTATAAAAACTGGCATTATGCCCCCAAAAGAAATTTTACTCTCCATGATTCGCTCACGAAATAGCCCAGAACTTAACTATGCCCTACAAAAATCTTGTATAGGCGTGGCTGGACTTGGCGGACTTGGTTCAAATATCGCTTTAAGCTTGGCTCGTGTCGGTGTTGCCAAGCTCGTGCTTGTGGATTTTGATATAGTAGAGCCTAGCAACCTAAACCGCCAAGCATACTTTATCCAGCACATCGGCATGAAAAAAACCGAGGCGATAAAAGAACAAATTTTGCAAGCAAATCCCTTTGTAGATGTTAAAATTTTTAATACAAAGATAGATAAAACGAATCTTGCCGAACTTTTCGCCCCTTGCGATATCGTTTGCGAAGCACTCGATAATGTCGAGGGTAAATTTTTGTTTTTAAACGAGGCTGGCGGCGTCTTAAAAGATAAAAAAATTATCATAGCCAGTGGCATGGCTGGTTATCATAGCTCAAATGAGATAAAAACTATCAAATTTGCAAAAAATGTTTATGTATGCGGTGATCAAAAAAATGAAGCGAATTTCAACCAAGGCTTAATGGCACCAAGAGTAGCTATCTGTGCGAACCACGAAGCAAATTTGGTGCTTAGACTTTTGATGAAAAAAGAAGTTTAAAAATATTTAATTATAATTATATTTAAGGCAATGATATGAAAAAATTTAAAATCATTTTACTATGTTTTATGTTTTCTTTTTCTTCTTGTCAAAAAAAATTATATGATAAATAAACTTACAGTGTAATAGCTCC
>JAILCJ010000105.1 GCA_024680445.1 Campylobacter sp. | reverse complement strand
TTTTTCAGCCCTTGCCCTTGAAAAACGTGCACTTTTTATAGTTTTGATGCTTATCATACTTGTCGCCTCGCTAAATATCGTTAGTTCACTTTTGATGACTGTGATGAATCGCCGTCAAGAAATAGCCCTTCTTTTGGCACTTGGTGCTAGTAAAAAAGAGATAAAACAAAGCTTTTTTTTGCAAGGTTTGGTAATAGGCGGAGGCGGAATAATTTTTGGACTGATTTTGGGGCTTTTTGGGGTTTGGTTGCTCGGCAATTTTAATATCATTGACTTACCAGCCGATGTTTATGGTAGCTCAAAATTGCCTATGGAGCTATCGATGTTCGACTTTTTTTCTATCGTCATCGGTGCTATCGTGATAGTTTGCTTATCGTCATATTATCCGTCCAAAAAAGCAAGCGAAGTCGATGTGCTTCAAACGCTTAGAAATGAGTAATTTATAAAAATTTGTATCAAATTTGATTTTTGCAAAAATATGTTTTTTTAAATTTGCTTTATCAAATTTGTTTTTTTGAATTTGTTTTATCAAATTTGATAAATGAATTTTGCTTAAATTCGGTGATTTTAAAAGCTTATTTATCAAATTTGATATTATAAATTTTGTTTTTAGGGGTATAAGGCAAAAGATCAAATTTGATATTTTACCTTATACAAAGTTTTTAAGCTATTTTACGATAAAGCCTTTTTGATTTTGCATTGTAAGGCTTCGTGAACCATGATTTGAGCCATGGCTCTGTCTTCGCGGATGAGGTGGAAATTCGAGTTAAGATCTTTAAATAAGTCTTTTTCATCTAAGTCGTTTAGCTTGATTACGGTGTCTATATCTGGGTTGTATTTGGCTAAATTTTGTGTGATGAGTTCGAGTTTTTTCTCATTTGCAACCGTGATGATAACAGCCGAGGCATCGTCTATGCAAGCGTTTACATAAGTTTCTTTATGCATGGCGTTACCCAAAAATACATTTTCGCCACGGCTTACGCCAAGTTCGACAAGGCTTAGGTCACTTTCAAGCACTAGATAAGAAATATTTTTGCTTTTTAGTCGCATAACGACTTCTTGACCGAGTTTGCCGTAACCAAAAATAACAATGTGACTTGAAATTTTTTGTGGTTTTATCTCGTTTGAAAGTCCCACGGTTTCGGTTTCTTTTTCTATCAAATCCGCTATGAAATTTAGCTTTTTGAGTATGAAAGGCGTTGCAAACATCGAGATAACGGCTACGGCTATTAAAATTTGTTCGCTTTGTGAGTTAAACATATTGTTTGGAATAAGTGCAAAAATCGCAAGAGCAAATTCGCCTATTTGACATAGGCTAAGAGCCGTTTTTACCGATACTCTTTTGCTAAGATATGATGCGAGCAGGGCAAAGATGATCCCGGCTTTTAAGACCATAACAGTAAGCAAAAGTGCCAAAATGATAAGGGCGTTTTCAAAGATAACGCTCAAATTTATTTGTAAGCCAACCGTTATGAAAAATAAGCCCAAAAGCAAGTCTCTAAATGGTATCAGATTCGCCTCTATCTGGTGCTTGTATTCAGTTTCTGCCATTAGCATACCAGCGATAAAGGCGCCAAGCGAAAATGAAAAGCCAAAGATATAAGCCAAGGTGCTAGCACCGATGACTAAAAATAAAATCGTAGCTATGAAAATTTCATCAGAATTTGTTTGTATGACACGATAAAACAAGTAGTTGATAACATATTTACCAAGCAAAAATAACACAACTATGAGTAAAACCGCACTACCTAGTGTTTTTAATATCATTGTAGATACCGATGCACCCTCGGAGTTAAAAATATCGAGCATAAGTAGTATAGGGATAACGGCTATGTCTTGAAATAGCAAAATTCCCAGTGATTTACGTCCGTAAATTTGCGTTATCTCACCGTTGTCATTTAGTGTTTTTAACACGATGGCAGTTGAGCTAAGTGAGAGTGCTAAGCCGACGATTAGGGCAGTTTTGTCGTTTAAACCAAGCATATATATACAAACAAAGGCTAAAACGAAACCAGAAATGATGACTTGAAGTCCGCCATTTACGAAAACTTCTTTTTTCATGCTCATAAGGTGAGCAAAGCTAAATTCAAGCCCTATCGTAAACATCAAAAATACTATACCAAATTCGGCGATTTCGTCTATTTCGCTATTGCTTTGAAAGCCAAAAATCTCTGAAATTGCAACGCCAGTTACGATATAACCGATAATGGTTGGAATTTCAAATTTTTTGAAAATAACATTTAAAACAATGCTTAATGAAATCGTTATCAAAAATGCAAGTAAAAAAGTTTCCATTATTTGCTCTCGTCGTAAAATATTAAGTCAAAATTGCTTTTTCGCTTTACAAGCGACTTTTTGCTTGGAATCGTGCCGTTTTGGCTATATTCTTCAAGTTTTTCTTGCAGCTGTTTGACTTGATTTTCGAGCTCATCTGCTCGTTCTTTTAGTTGAAGTATAACATCAACACCAGCCAAATTTACACCCAAATCTCTCGTTAGTCTAAGTATCATCTTTACACGATCGACATCTTTTTGCGAGTAAAGACGCATGCGTCCGTCTGTTCGAGATGGTTCGACAAGACCTTCACGCTCGTATTGGCGGAGAGTTTGTGGATGAACACTAAGCACTTTGGCAACTACGCTTATTAGGTATAGTGGTTCGTCGTAATTTTGCATTTTCTACTCCGTTAATTCTTCTTTTAACATATCGACAAGTTTAGGACTTAGTTCATCGACATTTGGTAATAAAACTCGTGTTTTTAAGTATAAATCTCCATAAATTCCACTTTTTCTATCTTGGACGCCATAGCCTTTTAGGCGAATTTTGGTGCCGGATTTTGAATTTGGTGCGATTTTTATACTAACATCTTTTTTGTAGGTTTTTACTTCGTATTTACCACCAAAAAGCATGGTTTTAAGCGGTATAAAGGCGTCTTTGTAAAGGTCGTTGCCCTCTCTTTCGTATTCATCACTTGATGAAATACTAACAATTAGCATAAGGTCACCACTTTGTCCCATGATCGATTTACCTCTGCCTTTTATCCTTAGTTTTTCGCCGTTTTTTATCCCTGCTGGGATTTTTATTTTTATGCTTTCTCCATTTACATTTACTCTGTGTTCGCCACCTAAAACAGCGACATCAAAAGGTATACTAACGTTAGCGTTTGTGTCTAGATCGCCAGTAAATCCTCCGCCGAAGCTACTAAAACCTCCGCTTGAAAATCCACCCCTGCTAAAACCGCCACCAAAAATGTTGCGTATCATCTCATCAAGGTCACCCATGTTAGCCGAACTTGCAAAATCATGGAAATTTTGTCCGCCAAACATTGAATCGCCGTATCTATCGTACTGGGCGCGTTTTTTCTCGTCATTTAAAATTTCATAAGCGGCATTAATTTCTTTAAATTTATCTTCTGCACCGGGATCTTTGTTGATATCAGGATGATATTTTCTTGCTAACCTTCGGTAAGCTTTTTTTATCTCGTCCGATGAAGCCGACTTTGAAACACCAAGTGTTTCGTATAAACTTTCGCTCATTTTTTCATATCCTTTTTTTATAGCTATTGTATCACAAAACTTAAGTCTGAGTCAATCAAGTTTATGTCATTTACTTTTTAAAATTTTGATATTAAAACTTTATTTTAATGTAAGTCTTATAATGCACGAAAAATTTTTGTTTAAAAGGACAGAGTTATGAAGAAATTATGTATTTCAGTTTTAGCAAGTTCTTTGCTTATCGCAGCAAACATTAATTACGAAGAAGCAACTTCGAACATAAAAAGAGTTTCACCAAATCAAAGCGGTGAAGATGTTGTTCTTTCATATCATGATTCTATAGCAAATGCTAAAAAATCAGTTGTAAATATTTCTACAAGCAAAACTAACAAAAATGTTAGAAGATACGGTGATGAGATTTTTAATGATCCATTTTTTAGAGAGTTTTTTGGTTTTAATTTTGCAATCCCACAAGAAAGGCAAAAAAGCACATCACTTGGTTCTGGCGTTATCATCTCAAAAGATGGCTATATCATAACAAATAACCATGTCGTAGAAGATAGCGATGTTATAACCGTTGTTCTTGCAAATTCAAGCAAAGAATACAAGGCAAAAATCATAGGCTTAGATTCTAAAACCGACCTTGCCGTTATTAAAATCGAAGCTAACAACCTAACGCCTATAAAAATCGCCGATTCATCAAAATTGCTTGAAGGCGATGTTGTTTTTGCCATAGGCAACCCTTTTGGTGTCGGTTCTAGCACGACAAGGGGTATAATTTCTGGCTTAAATAAAAACAATATCGGACTAAATCAATACGAAAATTTCATACAAACTGACGCTTCTATAAATCCGGGCAACTCTGGTGGTGCCTTGGTTGATAGTCGTGGTGCACTTATAGGCATAAATACGGCGATTTTATCAAGGGGTGGCGATAGTAGCGGTATAGGTTTTGCTATTCCGTCAAATATGGTAAAAGATGTTGCTAAAAAGCTCGTAAGTGACGGTAAAATCGAAAGAGGCTATCTTGGCGTAATGATAGCAAATATAACCGAGGAGCAAAAAGAGCTTTATCAAAATCAAGAGGGCGTCTTGATAAGTAGCGTCGAAAAGGATCTGGCCGCCGATAAAGCTGGTTTGAAACGAGGCGATCTCATCATTAAGATCAACGACAATAAGGTTAAAGACGCAAGTGATCTTAAAAATCTAATCGGCTCACTTTCGCCAAATGACGAAGTTATGATAACTTACGAAAGGGACAGCAAGATACACAATGTCAAGGTCAAACTTTCTGCTATGGGCGGTGCCAAAGTGGCAAATGGCAAACTCGAAAATAGCATAGATGGACTTAGTGTAGTAAATTTGAGCGATGATATCAAAATAAAATACAAAATCCCTCGCCAAGTTAGTGGCGTTTGGGTTAGTGAAGTCAAAGTCGATTCAAAAGCCTATGAATACGGTTTTGAACGCGGCGATATCATAGTTCAAGTCGCAGATCAAATCATAAATGATGTTAATGGTTTTGTAAAAGCCATCAATGCTAACAAGGGCAAAAAACTTGTTTGGGTTAACCGCCGTGGCATTGTTCAAGGTTTGGTTGTAAAATAAAAATCAAAATATTTTTTGTGCCAAGGGCTTTGAAATTTGATAAATTTTAACTTGGCACAAAGTTTGGTTTTTATCAAATTTGATATTTAGATAAATTTTTGTTGATTTAAATTTAATTCTCCATTTTTTAATAGCAATTTTTGACCATTAAGCTTAATTTTTTAAAATCCTTCTATAACTAAATTTGACTTTTTATCGTCAAATTTGATTTGAATTTCTATCAAATTTGATGATTTGGCAAGATATTTATCAAAAATTTGATGATTAGGTAGGATTTA
>JAILCJ010000098.1 GCA_024680445.1 Campylobacter sp. | reverse complement strand
CTTTATAAAATTTTTAAATTCTTATCAAATTTATACTAAATTTTATCTCTAAAAAAGGCGTTTTTTGTATAATTAACAAAATTTTAATCTAGGAAAACAAATGTTAACAAATCCCGTTGTCGTTAGTATACTTCTCATGAGCGTACTTTGTTTGCTTCGCTTTAATATCTTGCTTTCTATTCTTGTTTGTGCTTTGGTTGCCGGTGTTATGGGTGGAGCAAGTGTGCTTGATACCACGGCTACACTTATAGCCGGAATGAAAGGAAATCTTGAAACCGCCCTTAGTTATATCTTGCTTGGAGCCCTAGCTGCTGCTATCGCAAGGACAAATTTGACTGCTATTTTGATACGTTGGGTAAGTAAAATTTTAAGCAAAAAAGCGATTTATTTGGTGCTTAGTATCGCTGGAATCGCTTGTTTATCACAAAATCTAATCCCAGTTCATATAGCTTTTATCCCAGTTCTCATACCACCGCTTTTACCGCTTTTTAACAAACTTAAACTCGATCGTAGAGCAGTGGCTTGTGCCCTAACTTTTGGCTTGCAAGCACCTTATGTTTCGCTAAGCGTTGGCTTTGGCTTGATTTTTCATAATATACTCAAAAAAGAGCTTGAAAACAACGGCGTAACAGTAAGTATTGGCGATATAGCTAGCGTAATGTGGATAGGTGGGTTATCTATGCTTATAGGCTTGGTGTTTGCTCTTATTTTTTACAGCAAAAAACGCGAATATATCGTATCTAGCGACAGTGTGGCGGTAGATGAAAGTCTTAAAGCCTCCATGACTTATAAAGAGTGGGCGGTATTAGTCGGTGCAATTTTGGCTTTTATAGTTCAAATAACAACCAGCTCTATGCCACTTGGTGCGCTTTGCGGACTTTTGGCGATGATAATTTTAAAAGGCGTAGAATACAACAAAATCGATGATGTAATGGCAAGCGGACTTGCAATGATGGCTTTTATCGCTTTTATTATGCTTGTTGCTGCTGGTTTTGGAGCGGTTTTGAGAGAAAGTGGCGGCATAAATGAGCTTGTCAAATTTGCAGGTGAAATAAGTGGCGGAAAGTTCGGCGGTATCGTGCTTATGCTTTTGGTTGGATTGCTTATCACCATGGGCATAGGTTCTAGTTTTGGAACCATACCAGTTATAGCATCTATTTATGTGCCATTTTCGCTATCTTTGGGCTTAGATCCTAAGGCGATAATCTTGCTTGTTGGCATAGCAGCCGCCGTTGGGGACGCTGGAAGTCCGGCTAGCGATAGCACGCTTGGACCAACATCCGGACTAAATGCAGACGGCAAACACAGCCATATTTACGATACTTGCGTACCGACTTTTATATTTTTCAATATCCCACTCATCATAGGTGGCGCCATTGGTGCGATGATGTTATAAGCAATTTTTTAAAATTCAATAAACAATAAAAAGCATTTTAATGCTTTTTATTAATTTATTTAGAAGTTTATTTTAACTTTATGGCAAAACTTTATCTACGCTCAAAACCTCGGCTCTGCCGTTTATCACCGCCATACAATGTTCATAATGACTAGTGCGAAGTCCGTCTTTACTTGTAGTTTTCCATTTATCTGCTCCAACGACTGGGGTGCCGTCTTTTTGGCAAATCATCGGCTCTACACAAAAAACCATGCCATTTTTGATCTTTGGGCCTGCTTTTGGATTGTTACCTTCTAGATAGTTTGGAATTTCTGGTTCTTCATGAGGACGTTTACCTATGCCATGTCCGCAAAATCCCCTAAGTGGCACGAAACCACGAGCAAGTATAAATTTTTCTATCTCATAAATAACTTGTTTAAAATGCATGCCTGCTTCGATAAAATCGATAGCAAAATACAAGGCGTCTTTACCGCATGCGATCAAATCTTTATCTTGTTGCGATATCTCTCCAACACCAAAAGTTCTAGCACTATCGCCAAAAAATCCATCCAAATTTGATCCAACATCTACACTTACTATATCACCTTCTTGCAAACGATAATCATTTGGTATGCCGTGAATCACCACTTCATTGACACTTATGCAAGCTGCATTTGGAAAGCCATAAAGCCCTTTAAACGCTGGTTTTGCACCATTGCTTCTGATGATATCTTCAACAACTTTATCTATTTCTAGCAAAGAAATTCCGGGCTTAATGATAGTTGAAACATGATCTAGTGCCTTTGCAACTATTTTATTTGCGGCACGAATTTTATCTATTTGAGCCGGACTGTATAAATTTATAGCCATTTTTTACCTCATTTTGCAAATTTTTATCAAATTTTTGTGAAATAGTAGTATTTTTTTAATTATAAGAAGGTAAAACGAAGCCCAAAATGAGCTTCGTTTTAAAATTTATAAACCAACCGCACTTAAAGTTTGGTATTTGTTCATATATATTTGAGCTTCTATACGTCTCATGGTATCAAGAGCAACCGATACAACGATAAGCACAGAGGTGCCTCCAAAGTAAAACGGAACGCCCATAAATTTGACTAAAACCCATGGAATAGTTGATATAAGTCCTAGATAAATCGCACCTGTAAAAGTAAGGCGAGATGCTACTTCATTTAGATACATAGCCGTAGTTTCACCCGGTCTAACACCCGGTATAAAGCCACCTTGACGTTTTAAATTTTCACTAATATCTTTTGTATTAAATACGATAGATGCGTAAAAATACGCAAAAAAGATGATGAAAATAAAGGTCAAAAAGTTAAACATATAGCCATTTGGATTTAATATATCTGAAACCATTTGAACGTATTTATTTGTACTTGCCTGTAAAATCGTGCTTGGAAACATAAGTATAGCACTAGCAAAAATCGGTGGTATAACGCCACTTAGATTTACTTTTATCGGTATATAATTCATTATCCTTTTGTGCTGATTCTCCATAACAACTTTTCGTGAATATGAAATCGGTATACGTCTTTCACCCATTTCAACGAAAATAATGATACCAACAGTTAATAAGATAACAAATAAAATCGCGATAACAACAAGGAAGTTTAATTCGCTTGTATTTACCAAATTTACCGTACTACCAATGGCACTTGGTATGCCAGAAACTATACCAGCAAAAATGATAAGGCTTATACCATTTCCTATGCCTCTTTGCGTGATTTGTTCACCTATCCACATAAGTAGCATTGTACCAACTAGCATAGAAACAGCGGCGATTGCTATAAACAAATTTAGATCTATCATGATAGCTTTTTCACCACCAGCACCATTAAGGCTAGAAAGACCGACAGAAACGCCGATAGCTTGAACCAAGGTAATGAGTATGGTCAAATAACGTATGATTTGCATATATTTTTGCATACCATCTCGTTCTTTTTTCAACTTGCCTAAATTTGGAAAAGTTGCTGCCAAAAGCTCCATGATAATAGACGAAGTAATATAAGGCATAATGCCAAGCGAGATTATAGAAAGTCGCTCGGCTGCGTTACCACTAAACATATTAAACAAACCCAAAGCGTTGTTGCTGTTGGAATTGAAAAAATCCTTAATCACATCAACATTAACGCCCGGAACTGGCACGTATGCCAGTATCCTATATGCGAATAAAAATGCCAACGTAATTAAAATTTTGTTGCGCAGATTTTTATCCATTATTTATTTCCAGTAACGCTTACGTTCTCGTCTTTGATTTTTGAAACAAGGCCTTTTGCACTTGCACCGATTAGCTTAATCTTTTTAACAGTTTTTGCTATCTTATGAACACTAGCGATAGTTTCAACTGTGATTTCTTTAAGCTCTTTAACGGCTGTGATTTTTTCGACATTAATAACATAAGGTTTAACTACACGTGAGCTAAAACCAACTTTTGGAAGTCGTCTTTGAAGAGGTTGTTGACCACCTTCAAAACCACGTTTTTCGTTATAACCCTTACGAGCTGTTTGACCTTTGCCGCCTTTTGTAGCTGTTTTGCCCCAGCCACTACCTTGACCACGACCGATACGTTTTGTGTTGCGAGTTGAGCCAGGAGCGGGAGTTAAATTTTGTAATGACATTTTTTTTTCCTTTCTCTTAGCTTTTTAGCATACTAAGTGCTTTTATGGTCGCACGAACAACATTTGCTGAATTGTTTGAACCAAGTGATTTTGTAAGGATATCCTTAACACCTGCAAGTTCCAAGATAGGACGAGCACTACCACCAGCGATAACACCAGTACCTTCGCTAGCTGGGCGAAGCAAGATACGACTTGCGTTGTATTTAACTTCTATATCATGAGGTATAGTTGTACCTTTTAATTTAACTTCGATAATGTTTTTGAACGCATCATCGGCTGCTTTTCTCATAGCGTCTGGAACTTCTTTTGCTTTACCATAGCCAAAGCCGACAAGACCATTTCTGTTGCCAACGACGCAAAGAGCTGTAAATCTAAATCTTCTACCGCCTTTAACAACTTTTGTAACCCTGCCGATATCGACCATTACTTCTTCGAACTCTTCTCTGTTATATTTTTGCATTGATCTTCCTTTGGGTTATAGCTTGATGCCATTTTCTCTTAAAGCATCCGCAAATGCCGCCACTACGCCGTGATACAAATAACCATTTCTATCAAAAACGCCCTCTTTTATACCCTTGTCGCTAAGTTTTTTAGCAAAATCTTTTGCCAAAACAACAGCTCCATCTTTGTTGGCTTTGATACCAAGTTTTCTACCGTCACTAGCCGCTAATGTTACAGCTTTTACATCGTCGATAGCTTGAACATAGATAGTTCTATTTGATTTGAAAATAGAAATTCTAGGGCAGCTAGCAACACCTGAAATTTTACCTCTTATTCTTCTTTTTCTTTTAATACGAAGAGCAAGTTTTCTTTTTAATACTTTTGCTGTCATAGCCTATCCCTTACTTCTTAGCTGTTTTACCCGCTTTGCGGATTATACGTTCTTCAAGATATTTTACGCCCTTGCCTTTATATGGTTCTGGCGGTCTGAAACCTCTAACTTGTGCTGCAACTTGACCTACTACTTGTTTATCAGCACCCTTGATAGTAACGATATTTTTATCAACCGTTATATCTATACCCTCTGGAAATGGGAAATTTATAAGGTGAGAAAAACCAAGAGTTAGTTCAAGGACTTTGCCTTTTATGGCTGCTTTATAACCAACGCCATTGATTTCTAGTTGGCGAGAAAATCCGCTAGTAAGACCGATAATGACATTATTAGCTAGTGCACGATATGTACCCCAATATGCCTTACTTTGACGGTCATCACCAACTGGCGAGAAAACTATATTGCCGTTTTCAACTTTGACGCTGACATTGCCTTTTGTATCAAGTTCTTTGACTTGATTGCCCTTTTTAAATTTTAGGACATTTTTTTCTACGCTAACATCTATACCTGACGGGATAGATACAGGCTGTTTTCCTATACGTGACATTTTTTTCCTTTTACTTGTCTAGTGTGCTGCTACATTTTCGAATCAGCACAACAATGCCGTAAAATTTATCGCTTTTAAGCGAAACCTTAAAATACCAAATTTGAAATTTGGTAAATTTACACTTTTTGGTTTTTGCTAAAAATTTTAAATTTATCAAATTTGATAAAAATCAAATTTGATCTTAGCTAAAAAATATTGCGTTCGAACAATGATAAAACACTGTTCGTCGCGTATTTATTACCAAACAGTGCAAAGAACTTCACCGCCAACACCTGCTTTGTGAGCGTCTTCATTACTTAAAACGCCTTTGCTTGTGCTAACGATAATTGTTCCATAACCGTTTTTGAATCTTTTGATATCATCTTTGCCTTTATAGACACGACGACCCGGTTTTGAAACTCTTTTTAGTTCATTTATGACGCTATCGCCATGATCGTCATATTTTAAAACGACATTTATAAATTTTTTATTGCCGTCTTCGACGATATTGCAACTTTCTACATAGCCTTTTGCTACCAAGATACCAACGGTTGCTTCGACAACTTTTGAATAAAGAAGTGTCGTAGTTTCAAGTCTTCTCATAGAAGCGTTTCTTATGCGAGTTAGTGCGTCTGATATAAGATCGTTTAACATTTATTCTCCTTACCAACTTGCTTTTTTAAGACCCGGTATAAGACCTTCGTTAGCCATTTTTCTTAGGCAAACACGGCAAATTCCAAAATCTTTATACACAGAGTGTGGGCGACCGCAAATTTGGCATCTTGTATAGCCTCGAACTGAAAATTTCGGTTTTCTTGCAGCTTTTGCTATCATTGATTTTTTAGCCATTTTACTTTCCTTTTGCAAACGGCAAACCAAAAAGCTCGAGCAATTTGAATGCCTCTTTATCATTTTTAGCTGTTGTAGCGATAGTAATGTTCATACCGTGAGTGCGTAAAATTTTATCATACTCAACTTCTGGGAACATTAGTTGTTCGCTAAGACCAAAGTTATAATTACCACGACCATCAAAGCCATTTTTTGCAAGACCACGGAAGTCTTTAACTCTTGGCAAAGCAACACTTATAAGTTTGTCTAAGAAAGCATACATTTGTTCTTTTCTTAGAGTAACTTTGATACCAACAGGGAAGCCTTCACGAACTTTAAAACCAGCAACTGATTTTTTAGCATTTGTGATAATGGCTTTTTGTCCAGCTATCAAAGATATGGTGTCTGCCATATTTTGAAGCACTTTTTGATCTTTTGCAGATTCGCCTGCACCAACGCTAATAACTATTTTTTCAATAGCTGGAATAAGCATAGGATTTTTGATATCAAATTCTTTAACAAGTGCCGGTTTGATACTTTCGTTAAATTTATCTTTTAATCTACTCATATTCTTACTCCTCGACTTTTGCGACATTTGAGATGTCTATTGGCATTTCTTTGTTGATATGACCGCCGTTTGGAGTTTTTTCGCTAGGTTTGATGGCTTTTTTAGCCACTTTGCAACCCTCGACAAGAACTTGACCTTTTTTAGCCAAAACTGCCAAAACTTTACCAGTTTTACCTTTGTCATCTCCCGTAATGATCTTAACGGTATCGCCTTTTTTAATTTTATACTTAACGTTAGCCATTATAGAACCTCCGGTGCTAGTGAAACAATTTTCATAAAGTTAGCGTATCTAACTTCACGACCAACTGGTCCAAAAATACGCGTTCCAACTGGCTCTTTTTTAGAATCAAGAACAACAGCTGCGTTTTCATCGAATCTAATCAAAGAACCATTGCCTCTATGAACTTCTTTTTTTGTTCTTACGACGACGGCTTTTACGACTTGACCTTTTTTAATCTTGCCGTTTGGAAGAGCCTTTTTAACAGAGCAAACGATAACATCACCAAGTGTTGCGTATCGTCTTTTGCTACCACCTAAAACTTTGATGCACATTAGCTCTTTTGCACCACTATTGTCAGCTACTGCAAGTCTTGTAAAAGTTTGTATCATTATTCAACTCCCTTTGCAAGAACGGCTTTAAGTCTAAAGCTTTTGCGTGCTGAAATAGGCCTGCATTCTACTGCTAATATTGTATCGCCTGATTTTGTTTCATTTTTTTCATCATGAACCAAATATTTTTTAAAGCGTTTAACAAATTTGCGATATCTTGGGTGCATAACGCGTCTTTCTACCAAGATAGTAGCTGTTTTATCACCAGCTTTTTGCAAAACTACGCCTTGAATTTCTCTTTTTAATGCCATTTCGTACCCCTTACTTTATAGCACTTATTGCAGTATTGATTTGTGCTATTTCTTTTTTGACAGCACCTATCTCGTTAGGGTTGCTTAACTGCATAGTTTTTAACTTTTGTTTAAGTGTAAATAAAAGCACCTTTTTCTCTTTTAATAGCGCGCTTAATTCTGCAACGCTTTTATCTTTTAACTCAGTATATTTCATTTTCACTCTCTCGCGTTACAAATTTTGTTTTGAAAGGTAATTTATGCAAGGCAAGTGTAAGCGCTCCACGAGCTATCTCTTCACTAACACCAGCAAGTTCAAATATTATACGACCTGGTTTAATATTCATTACCCACTCTTCTACGCCGGCTTTACCTTTACCCATACGAGTTTGAAGTGGCTTTTTGGTAAGTGGTTTATCAGGGAAAACTCTTATCCAAATTTTAGCCTGTCTTTTAACATAACGAGTAAGAGCTTGACGAGCAGCTTCTATCTGGCGTGAATTTACACGACCTGCTTCGATAGCTTTAAGTGCAAATTCGCCTTGAGCTAGATCGGTGCCTCGTGTTGCATAGCCACGATTGCGACCTTTCATCTGTTTGCGAAATTTCGTTCTTTTTGGCATCAACATAACTATTTACCTCTTCTTGATCTACGCGGTTTTCTTTCGGCTTTTTCTTCATCATTTCTTTCAGCTTGAACGCCTTTTTGAAGAACCTCGCCTTTGAAAATCCATACTTTTATACCTATGTTTCCATAAGTTGTGTGTGCTTCAGCCATACCATAATCAATTTTAGCCCTTAGGGTATGGAGTGGAACACGACCTTCAAGATACCACTCTGTTCTTGCCATTTCAGCACCGCCTAGACGACCTGCAACTGAAATTTTAATACCTTTTGCGCCTGCTTTTTGAGCACCTTGGATGACTTTTTTCATCGCACGGCGGAAAGCAACACGGCGTTCAAGTTGCATAGCAACATTTTCGGCAGCAAGTTGTGCAGAAGCTTGAGCTTTTCTTTCTTCTTTAATGTTAATATTTACATCTTTGCCGACAAGTTTTGAAACCTCATTTTTAAGAATTTCAACATCAGAGCCTTTTTTGCCGATGATAATACCAGGACGAGCGGCTACAACAGTTACACGAAGTTTTTTGGCTGTTCGCTCGATTAGAATTTGACTAATTCCAGCATAATAAAGTTTTTTCTTTAAAAATGCACGAATTTTATAATCTTCGCCGATATTTTCAGGCAAACTTCCCTTAGAAGGAAACCATCTTGATTCCCAGTTGCGGTTAATACCTAGTCTAAGACCGATCGGATTTACTTTTTGTCCCATATTATGCTTCCTTCTTTTCAGGTTTAGATACTTCTACCATTACATGAGAAGTTGGTTTGCGAATTCTACTCGCTGTTCCTCTTGCTCTTGGACGAAATCTCTTTAATACCGGACCAGCATCTACGCGGCAACTAGTTACTACAACTTCTTCTGGTTCAAAACCACCATTTGCAACAGCTGTGCTGATAGCAGTGGCTATGTATTTGGCACCACGATTTGGCATAAATTGCAAACTAGCAAGTGCAAGTTCAGCGTTCATGCCTTGAACTTCTCTTGCTATCAATCTAGCTTTTGTAGGTGAAAGTCTTACAAATTTTATTGTTGATTTACTCATCTTTTACCCCCTACTTGCCGATTTTCTTTTGCACAGAGCCTTTATGACCCTTAAAAGTGCGAGTTGGAGCGAATTCGCCAAGTTTATAGCCTATGTGGTTTTCAGTAACATACACTGGGATAAAGCTTTTACCATTGTGAACGTTAAATGTTAGTCCTATCATCTCAGGCACGATTGTGCTTCGTCTTGACCAAGTTTTGATAGGTTTATTGTCATTTGCCTTTTTAGAGGCTTGGACTTTTTTCATTACATGATCATCTACGAAAGGACCTTTTTTGAGTGATCTAGCCATCTCTATTTTCCTTTCCTTCTTGAAATTATAAGCTTATCGCTAGCTTTTTTACGGCGAGTCTTAGCACCTTTGGTTGGTTTACCCCATGGAGTAACTGGATGACGACCTGAATTTTTCTTGCCTTCACCACCACCGTGTGGGTGATCAACTGGGTTCATGGCTGAACCACGAGTTTGTGGGCGAACGCCAAGATAGCGATTGCGACCAGCTTTACCTAAGCTGATGTTTGCCCAGTCTTCATTACCAACGACGCCTATACTTGCCATACATTCGGCTAAAATTTGTCTCATTTCGCCGCTTGGCATACGAAGGATGACATATTTTTCTTCTTTACCCATAAGTTGAGCATAACCACCAGCAGAACGAGCGATTTGAGCACCTTTGCCCGGTTTAAGTTCTATATTGTGAACGATAGTACCGACTGGTATGAATTTTAATTTCATAGCATTGCCCGGTTTTATATCTAACGAACCTTCATCGATAGAAGCTACTACATCACCAACATTTAAGCCATTAGGACGTATGATATATCTCTTTTCACCGTCTTTATAAGCGATAAGAGCTATACGGCAATTTCTGTTTGGATCGTATTCTATGGCTTCAACTTTGCCTTCGATACCGAATTTGCGTCTTTTGAAGTCTATGATACGATAAAGTCTTTTAGCACCACCTTGTTTATGTCTTGAAGTGATGCGACCGTTGTTATTTCTACCACCAGTAACTGGAACTTTTACCAAAAGACTTCTAACACTTGCTTTTGCTGTTATGTCTTCGCTGCTTAGTCCAGTCATATATCTACGGCTTGGAGTATATGGTTTATATGATTTAATCGCCATTTTATGCCTCCGTATTTTCTAGGCTTACGCCCTCTGGTAATTTGACATAAAATTTCTTGAAATCATCTCTTACGCCAACTCTACCTCTAAAACGTTTCACTTTGCCATCCATTTTTAATGAATTTATGCGAAGTGGCGTTACACCGAAATATTCTCTTAAAACTTCTTTTAAGCCATTTTTTGTAACTTTTGGTGAAGTTTGGATAACAACTACACCTTGTTCTTGAAGGCCAAGAGTTTTTTCTGTATAAATAATTGTTTTGATATCAGTTATATCTGCCATTTTTAGCCCTCTTTTGTTATGGTTTCAAGCGCTGCTTTTTCAGCGATAACTGCACTATATGTTGCAACTAAGTAAGCATTTACTTCGCTAGCATCAATAACATAGCAGTTTGCTAAATTTCTAAATGCAAGCAAGGTTTTATCGTCAAGTTCTTTTTTAACTATTAAGACATCTCTTACTTTAAGTGCATCTAGTACTTTTGCTGCGTCTTTTGTTTTACCACTTTGGATAGCTATGCTATCGATTGCAAAAAGTTTGTTTTGAGCTGCTTTGTCATTAAGTGCGTATTCCAAAGCAAGTCTTTTTTGTTTTTTATTAACTTTTTGAAAGTAGTTTCTCTCGTTTGTAGGACCAAAAGCGACTGCACCGCCAACCCAAACATTTGTTCTTGTTGAACCTGCACGAGCACCGCCACGACCTTTTTGTCTCCAAGGTTTTTTGCCGCCACCGCTAACATCAGAACGACCTTTTGTGTGTGCTGTGTTTGAACGCATGCTTGCTAGGTAAGATTTTACATACAAGTAAAGATTGTGCGGATTTACTTCTGCATATTTTGCAGGAAGCTCTATTTCGCTGGCTTTTTTAAATTTATCGTTTAATACTAAAACTTTACTCATTTTACAATCCTTATTCTACCCATTGCGCCGTTGTGTCCTGGAACGCAACCTTTTACAACGATGATGCTATTTTGAGAATCAAAGCTGATAAGTTCGTTTTTAACAGTAACTTTTTCGTTGCCCATATGTCCAGCCATTTTCATACCCGGTTGGATACGACCCGGCCATTCGCAGTTACCGATAGAACCGTGTCTTCTGTGGAAACGAGAGCCGTGACTTTTAGGGCCGCCGCTAAATCCGTGTCTTTTCATAACGCCTTGATAACCTCTACCTTTTGAGTTGAAACTAACTTTTAAAATTTTAGCCTCATTTAGTGGAGTAACATCTATCGCACCAGCTTCGGTATTTGCTACACAAAGTGTTGCAAATTTGTTAAATTCGGCACTTAGATTGTATTTTTTTTGTTGTCCAGCGATAGCTTTGTTGGCAGCTTTTGTATCTGCATAAGCAACGATAGCACGTTTGTTTTCATCAACTTCGCATACCTTGGTTTCAACAAGTCTTAGTAGTGTAACTGGTGTGCTTTGAGCAGAAACTGTCCTACTCATGCCTATTTTTTCTACGATATATTCCATACTATTGCCCTCCATTATTTCATAGCACGAACTTCGACATTGACTTCTGGTGCAAGGTCGAGTTTAGTTAAACTATCTACGGTTTCAGGAGTTGCTGCGACTATGTCAAGCATACGCGCATGAATTCTCATTTCAAACTGCTCACGTGAATCTTTGTTGATGTGTGGAGATCGCAAAACTGTGTAGCGTTTGATCTTCGTAGGCATAGGCACTGGTCCGCGGACATCAGCACCAGTTCGTTTGACAGCTTCTACTATTGCTGCAACTGTGCGGTCTAGAACTCTATGGTCATAAGCTTTGAGCTTTAACCTGATTCTTTCCATGGTTTTTCCTTTATAAAGAACTTGTCGCAAACTCGCGACCTCTTTACATATTTTGAACTTGCATAGGATAATTTTGTCTAAAAAATGCAAATTTGATTTGACTTTTTTTTGTTTTAAAGCATTTTAGAAAATTGGCAAATTTTAATGACTTTATCATACAAGCAGACAGAAGTCTTGCGTAAAGAGATGGGGATTATACTAAATTTAATATACAAAGGCAAGAAATAGGGTCAAATTTGATGAAAATTTCTAATATTCTTTCCTTTTTATAAGGAAATAA
>JAILCJ010000052.1 GCA_024680445.1 Campylobacter sp. | reverse complement strand
AATTTAAATGATTTTTTTAAATTTTATAAATTAAATTTGATAAACAAAAAAAGCTAAAATATTATTTTTTAACCTTTGCATTTTTAGTATTTTTTTTCGGTTTTTTCACATTTTCACCAGTATTTACTTCATCTATGACTTTTTGAACTTTGTCGCTACTAAGACCACGTACTTTAAAAAGTTCATCGGTATTTTTAAATTTATGAGCTTTTCTGTATTTTATTATGCTTAGAGCTTCGTTTTTGCTAAATCCAAGAGACATAAGCTCTTTTGAGCTTGCTGTGTTTAAATTTATGGTCGCAAAGGCAAAATTTGCCAAAATGGCTAAAATCGCTATCCTTTTCAAAATATCAGTCCTCCGTCATCTTGTTCTTTTAAGATATCTTGCATAGGGCTTTGTTGTGGCAATGGTGAATCTTTGGTATAAAACTCATCAACGCCATCAAATTTGCCTTTGAAAACGCCTTCTGGTTGTATAAAATTTCGTCTCAAACTTGGATAAATTTTCATATAACTTTGCATAAATTTTTTAAAGACAGGTGCGGCAGTTCTACCGCCACCTTCGACCTTTTTCATAGGTGAGTTATCGTCATTACCGTACCAAATGATAACTTGAGTATCGGGGCTATAACCGCAAAACCAAGCGTCTATGTTATTGTTCGTAGTGCCTGTTTTTCCGGCGATTTGTATGCCAGAAACTTGTGCATTTCTGCCTGTGCCACGTTCTACAACATTTTGCATAAGAGTAGTCGATAAAAACGCTTGTTCTGGGCTTGTAACCCTTAAACGCACGTTTTCAAATTTGGTGTAGCTGTTAAAGCGATTTTCTACGCTTTTTATAAGGCTGGTTTCTACTATTTCGCCTTCGTTTGGAAACATAGAATAAAATTTAGCAAAATCAAGCGGAGAAATGCCGAAACTTCCAAGTGCTATGGATAAATTTGGTGGCATATCAATAAAGCCCATATCTATGAGTTTTTGCCTAACAAATTCTAATCCTAAATCATTTAAAAGATTTATGGTTGCTAAGTTTCTAGACTTAGTCAATGCCTCTTTCATGGTGATAAAACCGCTAAAACTTCCGCCGTAATTTTTCGGCGTCCACTCTTTGCCGTTGCCCATGTCAAAACTTTTGGCTATATCAGCAAGTTGCGAAACGACAGAATAGCCGTTATCTAGGGCTATTTGATAGATAAATGGTTTAAAGCTAGAACCGGGCTGACGTTTGCTTTGTGTCGCTCGGTTGTAGCTACTTTTTGCATAATCCACACCCCCAACCAAAGCCAAAACCTCGCCTGTTTGCGGTCTGGTAACTACTATGGCTCCATTTAGCAAATCCGGATTTGCAGATTTGTTACGTTTTAAAATTTCTGTATAGCCGTATTTTAGGGAGTCAAGGGCTATTTTTTGAATTTCAAGGTCTATGGTGCTTACGATTTTATAGCCACCAGTTTTTATATCATCAACCCTTTTTGAAATTTCTTTTATTATCTCATCGACCACATAAGGTGCTTTATTTTTACTCAAAGTATCGTCAAAAACGACTGGCTCTTCTAATGTACTTTTGCGGTATTCGTCCTCATTTATCCAGCCTATGCTATACATTCTTTCAAGCACCCTGTTGGCTCGCCCTAGCGATAAATCAAGGTGTTTAGTCGGATCAAAAGAGCTTGGAGCCTTTGGCAAACCAACTAGCATGGCGATTTCTTTTAGACTAAGTCGGTCTAAATCTTTGCGAAAATAGCCTTGTGCGGCAGTTTTTATACCATAATATCCGTGTCCAAAATACACATGATTTAAATATCTTTCTATGATTTCTTCTTTGCTTAATTCGCTTTCAAGTTTGATAGAAAGTACCATTTCTTTTAGTTTTCGCATGATTTTCTTTTCGCTACTAAGGGCTAAGTTTTTAACTAATTGTTGAGTTAAAGTACTAGCACCTTCAACGAATTTTTGGGCTTTTACGTCTTTTATGATGGCTCTGATTATGGCTTCTGTATTTACGCCTTCGTGTTCAAAAAAGCTCGTATCTTCGATGGCTACAAGGGCTTCTATAAGTCTTGCTGGAATTTCTTCATAAGGGGCGTAAATGCGATTTTCTTCAAAAACATTTGCTATAAGCTCATTGTTTGTATCGTAAATTTGAGTTGTAAGTTTTGGTTTATAGTCTATGATGGCATAAGCGTTGAATCTAACTTGTGAATATACCCACAAAAAGCCACCGCCAAAAGCCAAAACACCTACAAATAGAATCATCAATATGTATTTCATAAAAATGCCTTTAAAATTTCTACATTTAAACCACGAGCCGTGCTTGTATATCCGATTTGCTCTTTGATATATGCCTTATTAAAGCCTTCAACCATCATAGCACCGGCTTTATCCATGCACTCTCCACTTATTATATAAGTATAAATTTCATCTTCATCAAATTTGGCAAATTTGTAAAGCGTTGAGCTTACATTGATAATGGTTTTTTGGCTTGATTTAAAAAGCATGGCAGTTATAACTTTTGCGTAATTATCGCTTTGCATTTTTAGCAAACGATATGCGTCATCGCCATTTTTTGGTTTGCCTAGAATTTCACCATTGCACTCGACGCAACTATCGGCAAACAAGACATTATCATACTTTGGATATATTTTTTCAAACTGTTCTTGTTTGGCTTTGACTACATTTTGAGCATAGACAAAAGGGTTTTGAGTTTTGCTAATGCCACTTTCGTCAAAATCTATGAAAATTTGCTCGAATTCTATACCAGCACTCTGTAAAATTTTTGCTCGTGTTTGTGAGCTTGAAGCTAAATAAATCATCAAAAAATCCTATACGCTACGCCAAGATAAGTTGCTCCCAGCGAGACAACGATATTTAATGCCGTAAAATATTTTATAACTATAAAAAATTCTTCGTACAATGCTATATCATCGCTATTTTTTACATTTTTTACGCATTTTTTGTGATGATAAAGCATATAGGCAATGTTTATAAACAAAAAAAGCATAAGCGTTGCTTTTGTCGCTATGATGGCACTTGCCATGGGATCGACTGATTTGATACTATCGTCGCTTACGCCTAGTAAAAAACCGCTAAATGATGCCAAAATAAGCGAGATAATAGCTATTATCGCTAAATGTGCAAAAGTTTTTGTCAGCATTTCATAAATGAATTTTTCATTATTTTTATAGGTTCGAATAAGCCATCTTGCTATAAGAAAATACGCTACTTCAAGCCCCATAAAAAGGCTTATGCAAATAATATGCAAAAAGGGCAAAAAATGCCCAAGCCTTGCAAATGCGATATTATAGCTTTCTTGCATTAAGCTAGTTTTTCCTTTGCAAATTTAACACCAGCCTCTAAGGCTTCATCTATGGCTTGAATATTTTTGCCACCAGCCGTTGCGAAATCATCGCGTCCACCGCCGTTTCCGCCTAAAATCGGAGCAACAAATTTGACCCACTCACCAGCTTTTATATTTGCATTTTTTGCACCAGCGGCGATTAAAATTTTGCCATTTTCACCTACTTGAACCAAAAGAATCGCTGCATTTTCGTTTTGGTTTTTAAACTCGTCTATCATATTTTTTATATCGCCAGTGTCGACGCGTGCGACGCAAAGTTTGCATTGATTTATAGTTTGGGTAGCCAAAGTTTGCGAACCGCCGACATTTTTTAGTTTGTCTTTTAGCGATTTAAGCTCGTCTTTTAGCTTTTTAATAGCCGTCATCGCCTCGTTTGATTTAAGTTCGCTTTTTATCTGTGCTAGCTCGCTACGCATTTGTTTTGCGTATTTTAATCCTGCTTTTGAACAAATCGCTTCTATACGCCTAACGCCAGCACTTACGCCACTTTCTTTGAGTATGAAAAATGCACCGATTTCATTGATATTTTTAACATGCGTTCCACCGCAAAGTTCTTTACTAACATCACCAAGGCTCAAAACCCTTACTTTTTGTGCATATTTTTCGCCAAAAAGTGCTATCGCACCGCTTTTTTTAGCTTCGTCTAGGTCTAAAATTTCAGTTTTTGCCTCGCCACCTTTTGCTATGGCTAAATTTACAAAATTTTCAATTTTTTCAAGCTCGTCTGCACTCAAAGCCTTTGGGTGAGAAAAGTCAAAGCGGAGTTTGTCGCTCTCAACGCTAGAACCAGCTTGAGCAACATGTTTGCCAAGCACAGATCTTAAAGCACTGTGAAGTAAGTGAGTTGCACTGTGATGTCGTGCAGTTTCGCTTCTTTCATCGCTAACTACGCATTTTACTATATCATTTACCTTTAAATTTTTGCTAGTTTTTACAAGACTTAAATTTAAGCCGTGAAATTTTTGAGTATCAAGGACTTTCGCGTTATCTAAAATTTCGCCACTATCGCCTCTTTGACCGCCACTTTCAGCATAAAATGGCGTGCTATCAAGCATGATCCAACCTTTTGAATTTTCACTTAGAGACGAAATTCTTTTATAATCCTCATCTAAAATCGCCAAAATTTTGCTTTGAGTATTTAAGTGTTCGTAACCTACAAATTCGTTTTTACCAAATTCTTCTAAAAGTTCTTTAAAATCACCCTTTGCGCTTTTGTCACCACTACCTTTCCATGCAGCTTTGGCTCTTGCTTTTTGTTCTGACATTAATTCATCAAATTTGGCTTCATCAACCTTTAAATTTTTATCTCTTAGCATATCGGCCGTAAGATCGAGCGGAAATCCGTAAGTATCGTAAAGTTTAAAGGCAACCTCGCCACTAAAAATTTCTTTTGTTTTTGCTAGTTCGTCATTAAATAGCTCCAAACCGCTAGCTATGGTTGTAAAAAATCTCTCTTCTTCAAGGCGAATTTGTTCTTTTACGGTATCTTTTTTCTCTTTTAGATAAGTATAATGATCGCCCATTTGTTCGCAAACTACATCTACAAGTTTATACATAAACGGCTCTTTTATGCCTAGCAAATACCCGTGGCGAACGGCTCGTCTTAAAATTCTACGCAAAACATAACCGCGTCCTTCTTTGTCAAAATTAACGCCTTGGGCTAGTAAAAATGTAACAGAGCGGATATGATCGCTGATGACGCGATAACTAGCACCGCTTTTGTATTCATAAGCTTTGCCACAAAGTTTGGCAACGGCGTCTAAATAAGGCATAAAAAGCGAACTGTCATAATTGCTAAATTTGCCTTCTTTTATGGCTGTAACACGTTCTAAACCCATGCCAGTATCGATAGAAGGCTTTGGTAAAGGGCTAAGTTTGCCATCGGCTGATCGTTCGTATTGCATAAAAACTAAATTCCAAATTTCTAAGAAACGGTCACCATCTCCGCCCATATAGTCTTCATCTGAGTTAAAATGCTCCGCACCTTGGTCGTAAAAAATTTCGCTACAAGGTCCGCATGGGCCAGTATCGCCCATTTGCCAAAAATTATCATGATCGCCAAATCTATAAATTCTATCCTTTGCTATATGTTTTTCCCACAAAGCAAAGGCTTCGTCGTCGCTTTCATGAACTGTAACATATAGTTTGTCTTTTGGTAGTTTTAACACTTCTGTTACAAATTCCCAAGCGTAGGCAATGGCGTCTTTTTTGAAGTATTCGCCAAAACTGAAATTTCCAAGCATTTCAAAAAATGTATGGTGACGTGCGGTATAGCCGACATTATCAAGGTCGTTGTGTTTGCCACCAGCTCTAATACAAGTTTGGCAACTAGTGCGAATCGGTGGAGTAGGACGAGGAATTTCGCCTGTAAATATACTCTTAAACGGCACCATGCCAGCGTTGGTAAAAAGCAAACTCGCATCATTTGGCACGAGAGGTGCAGAGGCTATAACCTCATGACCTTTTGATTTGAAAAAATTTAGATAAGCTTCCCTTATATCCATTGTTTGCATTGTATTTCCTAAAAAATAAAATGGCAAGATTCTATCAAAAAATACTTTTTATATATATAAATTTTATGTTT
>JAILCJ010000044.1 GCA_024680445.1 Campylobacter sp. | reverse complement strand
TATATCATCAAATTTGATAAATAAAAAAATGTTTTTTAGCTAAAAAGGCATGAAAACGAAATATCAAATTTGAAAAAGTCAAAAACTCTGTCTTATTGCATTTTGAATTTAAAAAGTAAATTTTTACAAAAAATCAAATTTGATAAAACTTACTCAAATATATTTTTATGCAAAATTTCTTCTAGCACAACCGTAGCATAAGAGCCTTTTTGCAAGGTAAAACTAAATGTAAAATGTGCTTTTTCTGGTATATAACGATATTTTAAGTCTTCAAGATAAGCCCATGCAAAACGTCTTGAACCTTGCATTTTTGACGCAAATTCCAAGGCATTTGCATAAATTTCATCTTCTATCGCCCTAGCTAGTTGCGTGCTAGCTATGCTTTTAGCTCCCAAAATCAAGCCCCCACAAGTGATATCTCTACGGCAAAATCTATCAAGCTCAGCTTCTAAATCCTCGCAAAGAAAAAATTTACCAAAAGGATAGTGCCCCATAACATCGCCACGAAATAGCTTAAAAAACTGCTTTTGGGCTTTTAACTCATTTATCGTTTGCGTATCATAGCCGTAAATTTCAGCTATTTGTTTTTTAGAAAAATCATTTATAAAACGTGAAATTTCAACCCTTTTGCTAAGCCAGCGATTAAACAAATCGCTTTGAAAAGCCGAAATCAAAAAGTCGTTTATTTTGCGATTTTTCACACCCTTGCCACAAAGCGCACGAAAACCAGCCTCGGCATTATCACCAAATTTGCCAAATCTTTGATAGCCAAAATAATTTGCATAACCTATTTTGTCGATATTTTCTAGGGCTTGAACGAGTTTGTCGGCATCTGTTTGACTTACTTTTTTTAGCCTTATAAAAAAGCTATTTGCCTTCAAATGCCCCGTCCTTAGCTTATTTATGTGACGTTTGGCGTCTAAAATTTTAAGATTTTCATGGCTAAAAGTGCTTAAAAAACTTTCAAATTTTGCCGGCATTGTGATAAATTGCGAAGTTAAACCTTGTTTGTCTTTTAATCCCGCATAGCCAAATTCTCGCATTTTTGCCCCACTTGTTTCGCTTAAAATCCGCACGGCTTCTTGCGTGCTTAAATCTTTTTTTTGGATATGGAGCATAAGGTGTTCGCCGCTGCCACTTGCTTCATACAAAGGAAGTTCTCGAACTACAAAATCATCGCTATTTTTACTAAAATGTGCGTTTATTGGTGAGTGAGTCAAAACATAAAGTGGTTTAAAAATGGTGCTTTCTGACATTGTTTTTATATCGTCCTTTCTGTGCTTTGGCAAAAATTTCTACCCTCGTTCGGCTTTTTTGTGCAAGTCGTTTGATGGCTTTTAAATTTTTAGGCGAAAAAGTAAATAAAATTTCGTATTCTTCACCGCTTTGCCATGGAATTTTGCCTATTTTTTTTATAAATTTAAAACTCAAATTTGAACTTTTGCAAAGTTTTGGCAAATCCTGTGCCAAACCATCGCTAATATCCATGGCTGAATTTATAAATTTGGCTGCCTTAAAAAAGAAATTTTGTCGCAAAATGGGCTTAAAAAAGCGGGATTTTGGGCTAGGAACTCCGCCACGCAAAAGTAAATTTAAACTTTTAAGACTACTACCAAGCGTGCCTGTATGTGCGATGAGATCGCCATTTTTCATATTTTTTCTATATACAACCTTACCCTTTGGCTTTGCTACGATACTGACGCTAATGCAAATTTTATCGCTGGCTATGGTATCTCCGCCGATTATGCTTACATTATATTCATTACAAGCTTTTTTTATGCCATTGCAAAGGCTTGAAATTTCGCAAGTTTTTATATCTTTTGGCAAGCAAAGCCCTAAAAGTGCGTATTTTGGAGCCGAATTCATGGCTATGCTATCTGAAAAATTTACCATCATGGCTTTATAGCCGATTTGTTCAAAGCTTAGCCACTCCCTTTTAAAATGTGTGCCCTCGCAAAAAATATCTTTGCTTAAAATTTCGCCTGCGAGCATGACGCCGTCATCGCCTAAAAATTGGTTTTTAAAGCTTTGGATTGTAAATTCTTCCTTATTCATAAACAAAATTATATAAAATTTGAAGTTAAAAAGTTATTTAAAGCTTTATGTTGATAAAATCAAGCAAAGGACGGTAAATGAAAGTAGAAATTTTTAGATTCAATGCAAAAAATGATGTGTTGGGCTTTTATAAGCCTTATTTTTTTGAAAACTGCGAATTTGCAACGCTTGGCGATTTACTTAGCGAGGTAAAAAAACAAGATCCGTATTTTGACTACGAAGGCATAAAATTTGCAAGGATAAATGGCAAAGTTTCAAGCCTAGATCAAAGCATAGCAGGACTTGATGATTTTAAAATTTCACCACTAAATGAACACGGCGCATATAAAGACTTGCTATATAAAAACGATGATTTTATGGCGGTTTTTGAACTATTTAAGAAATTTTCAAAAGGCTCTGACAGAGCGGTATATAAAGAACTTGAAGAGTATTTTTATATATCGGATTTGCGAAATTATATGAGTGATTATCTTGGTGAAAGTTCCTTTATATACGGCGTTTATCTCTGTAAAAAATACCCTGAAAAAAAAGAAGAAATTTCTCAAATTTTTCTAAATGATAAAAACGGCTTTCCTTACTATGACGAAAGATTTTTAAATACCAACTTAGCAAAAGACAAACTTTACGAAGCCGTAAAATACATAAAAGACAATCTAAGCTTTGCAAGACAACAAATCGCCATAAAAAAAGAGCCACAAAACGAATACAAATTTAGCAAATTTGATGATTTTAAAGTTGCGTACTATGGTAAAAAAGCCAAAATTAGTGGCTTAAATTTTATAGAATTTGATAGCGAAAAACCAAACGGATATGAGTATTTGCCATTAGATAAAAACCTATCATATAAACTTGCGGGCGAAATTTTATTTGATGCTTATGATAATGATGCGGATTTTATCTTGGTTAATGATGAAAATGATTTTTATATGTTTGACACCTTGGCAAAACAAGCACAAAAAGCAAGCGGTAGAGAACTTGAAAATTTCTATGTTTTGCGTCTTGATGAGCTTAGTCAAATCGAAAATTCAACTTTGCCAAAATCCCTAAAAAAGCATAAACTTAGGGTTTTAATTTAAGCAAAAATAGGTAAAATATCGCCTAAGCACAGCAAGTGATCGCTTGAAATAGAGGAAAGTCCGAGCTACAATAAGACAGAGTTCCATCTAACGGATGGCTAGGGCAACCTAAGGGAAAGTATAACAGAAAGTAAACTACCGATAAATCGGCAAAGGTGAAACGGCGGAGTAAGAGCCCACCAACGCATTTGGCAACACTTGCGTTTATAAACCCAACTCGTAGCAAGAAGGGATGGTTTTAGTCTTATGCATAAACCCTTCGCTTAAACTTGTATGTAAATGCAAGATTAGATAAATGATCACTCACGACAGAACTCGGCTTACGCTGTGCTTTTTTCAAATTTGTTTTTACTATATAAAACTAGCAAAAATTTTCAAATTTAGCCATTTTTTATCAAATTTGATTTTATTGGCTTTATCAAATTTGATTTTTTTACCATTATGCCAATTTTTTCATAAAAATTTTTACCTATAAATCTGCTTTTAAACATTGCTATCAAATTTGATAAGTTTTGCATTTTTTAGTAAATAAAACACATAAAATTAGGGCGAAATTTTTGCATTTATCAAATTTTATTGGCTTTATCAAATTTGATTTTTTTACCATTATGCCAATTTTTTCATAAAAATTTTTGCC
>JAILCJ010000191.1 GCA_024680445.1 Campylobacter sp. | reverse complement strand
CACATGAGACTGACACAAATTCTAACCCAACGAAAGAATTGGCTAACATACCGGAAAATATTGATGGTATGGTCGAAAAAATACAAAAGATATACTCGTTTGACGGAACAAGAATACCCGAAAGCGATCAATATACTTTTGTTCTTTTTAAATCCACATTTGAAGAGTTTTACACAAACGGAAATTTAAACATCAATAATTTCAAAAAAGCACTACAGCAAGGTGATCTTGATTTAAATCAAATTGAAGATGGTATTAGAAAAATCTGGCCTCTTATAAATAAAACAACAATACAAAATTTGACAGATCCTAATTCGATTGCACTATCCAGAGTTTCAGAAACAGAGTTAGTTCAGGACCTAAGACAACATTTTGAAAATAAAAATGGCAATTTAGCAAGAAAACAAAAAAGTTTTAGAGATATAGTAAATCACGCACAACGTCGGGACGGAGATATAAATCTATCATTCCCACAATCATTTTTTGACCTGGAATTTGACCCTCCATATAGAAAATTGTCCATAAGTGAAATATACCAAAAATGGGGTGTAAATAACACAATAGTTGTAGGAGCATACACTGCAAATTGCTCATTAGAAGAAAAATTAAAAAGTATTTTTAGAAAGTGGTTTCCCAACTGTAAAGCAGAGGATATCGATGGCGAGACACCCATAATAGATTATATATTCAAAGGCCAAAACCGTTTTTCAGCGTTAATAAATAGTAAAAGAGATGATTTTTCTCCTAAATTGCTGGTGAGAATACTATATTCGTTCGAAGAAGAAGCAAAAAGATTAAATATTTCTCCCGAAGATCTGGATATAAATGAGACAAAACATATGACACCTGATCAGGATAAATTAAGAAAGTTTTGGCTAGGCGCATATGATGCTTTCACGTCCATGGCGCCCGGATGCTGCGTTCAAGTACAACAGGCAATAAATAAAATAGCAGAACACTATGATGTTTACCAAGCATCTGCCCAAGAAACCGAAAAAACATCCTCTTCCAAACTAAATTTTGACAAAAAATTTTGCCAGATGTGGCGTGAAGAAGCAACAAACAAAACTGTAGGAAGTTGCCCCGCAACTCAAAGCGGTTCCTCCGCACCCGATTTTGCACGTTTGATAAAATCAATTTTCACTCCACTGGTTAATATTGCCGATTCAGGATACCACACCGAAAAGACTCTTAAAAATTTCAGTGAAACATATCAAAGCCTGGCAATAAAATGGAAAGATTCCATTTCATCTTTTGATTTAATTAAAAATCTATTTAAAAAAATTTATATTGGCATGAGTGATTTAGACAAAAGACAATTTGAAAAATTTGAGGAATTACCGGTAAATTTTGATGATTTTGTGTCAATTATCAAATCAATTGATAAAAGTGAGCGTAGTGTATGTGAAACAGAAATAACTAACCTTTATAAAGTATTTAGAGACCAATACGAAAAAAACAAAGATAGCTATACCAATAACGAGGTAAGCGATCTCGAAAATATGGGTAAATGGATAAATCGAGACGTACCGCTTACGTTTAAAATCTTCATAACATTAATTACTACAACCTTTTGCGATGTTGTTGATCTAAACTCTAAAATCTACAAATTTGTAGGTGATATCGACAACGCCAGAGCTATTATATATATCATTCACTTAGCTAACAGTAACATAATAAAAATTGACGGATAATGGCTCCATGGCCCATTATATTTTCAAACACAGTAAAATAGCAGCCTATAGTTTTGTTCTAAAGGCTGCTTTATTCAGAGTTTTTTGAAGCATAATACCACTTTTCTTATAAAATATTTTGTAAACTTTATAAAACAAACGTATAAATTGGAGGCATATAAAACCGCTTACATCTTACGTTTTACCCACTGTTTATACAGTTATAGAAACAATTTTAAAAAACTATTGACATATATATCACACCGTGATATAATGTATCTAGATATATCTACTCTCGATGCATCAATTTTAAATATACAGGAGGAACTATGAACGATAGGATTAAACGTATATATTCACCTATGACTGAATCCGGCTTTTATATTCTATTTTGTCTTAGAACACCGAAACACGGGTATGCTATAAGTCAACTCGTTAAAAAAATGACCGCAGGTTCTGTCACCATAGGTGCAGGTACAATGTACGGAACGCTCTCAAAAATGGAAAAAGACGGGCTTATTAAATTTTGCGGCGAAAAAGAAAACAGAAAATTATATCAAATCACCGATACCGGCCATGAAGTGCTCTCAAACGAAATTAGCCGCATAGAAAGATTATATAAAAATAGTAAAGG
>JAILCJ010000180.1 GCA_024680445.1 Campylobacter sp. | reverse complement strand
GACCGGGAATATTTTTAACTAAATCCGCTCCAAGTTTGTCTCGTATTCTTTTTACAAAGGTGCGAATCGCCGCTTCACTCACGTTTTCACCGAGCCAAACAATGCTTTTTATCTCGTCGTGCAAAACAACTTCATCAAGTCTAGAAACTAAAAGTGATATAAAAGCAAATTCTTTTTTTGTAAGTTGTATGTTTTGACCATTTTTAACTAGAACTTTTTTATTTTTATTAAAACTATATTCGTCTGAAATTTTGATTATATTCGTTAGTTCGAGTTTTTCGCTAAGAAGCGAGCGTAAAGTGAGTAAAAATTCATCAACATCGATAGGTTTTGTGATGTATTTGTTTATGCCTACATCTATTGCACGGAGTAATTTTTCTTTTTCACTATATGCAGAAAGTGCGATAACTGGGGTATCTTTTGAGATTTGTTTAATCGATTCTGTCATGCTAAGTCCATCAACTATAGGCATGGCAATATCGGTTAATACGACATCGGGATTAAATTTTTTAAATTTTTTTAAGCCTTCATCGCCATTTTGAGCGAGTATAACCTTGCCAAATTCGCTTTGCAAGACATCTTTCATTAGTTCTCTGATTTCGCTTTCATCTTCAACTATCAGAATACTTAAATTTTTTAAGCTAGCGTCCATTTTTTTCCCTTTTTAATGGCAAAATTATGCTAAATTTCGCTCCGTTTTTGGTGTTTTTGACATTAAGCTTTCCCATAAATTTATCAATTATGAGTTTTGACATATAAAGCCCTATGCCCGTGCCTTTTAAGCTATGTTTTGTCGTAAAATATGGTTCAAATATTTTATAAATTATCTCGTCTTTTATGCCACCGCCATTGTCGCTTATATAAATTTCTGCGGTTTTTGCAGTAATTTTTGTGCAAATTTGAACATATTTTTTAGAAATTTTATTTTCTTTGAGCGCATCTTTTGAATTGTTTAAGATATTAATGATGACTTGCATAAGTTGGCTTTGAGAGCCGTAAATTTCAGTATCTTTTTTATTTTCATATTTAATCGTTATCTCTTCTTTTTCGAAGGTTCCTCGTATCATTAAAAGGGAATTTTCTATGGCTTGATTTAAGTAAAATTTTTCCAAAAAACTATCATCGCTAAAAAATCCACGAAAATCTTCTATGGTGTTTGACATATTTTGTATGATATGTTTGCCTTTTTCGTAGACATTTTCAAAGCTTTTGTCTTTTTGCATACATTTTTTCATTTTAAATAAAATTATGCTTAGTTCATTTAATGGCTGTCGCCATTGGTGAGCGATATTTGCAACCATTTCGCCCATGCTAGCAAGGCGATTTTGAACGAGTAAAAGTTTGGTTTTTTGTTCGTTTTTTGCGATTTCGGATTTGACAATGTCTTGCAAATTTTTGTTAAGTTCTTGAAGTTGAGATGTTTTTTTATGGACTATGCCTTCAAGATTTTCATTTATCGAGATGAGTTGAGCTTCTTTTTGCATGAGTTGCATATTTAGCTCTATGATTTGGGTAACATCATGGCGAAGGGCGACAAATTCCTCGATATCGCCTTGAGAATTTAAAATGGGCGATATGGTCGTGTTTAAATAAATCGTTCGTCCGTCTTTAGTCAAATTTTTTGCTATGGTTTTAAAAACTTTTTTAGCTAGTATCGTATCCCAAAGGTTTTTAAATACGCTAGGGTGAACGTCTGGGTGCCTTACTATGTTGTGATTTTGTCCGATTAATTCGTCTTTTGTGTAACCGCTAAGTTTGCAAAATTCATCATTTACAAAGGTTATAATGCCGTTAATATCGGTTTTAGAAACGATATTGCTTCGTTCGATCGCTTCTTGGTATTGGCTAAATTTTGCGCTTATATCATCCATTTGCCATATACCCTAGATACGCCAAATACAAGCCATTTGCGATGATAACTATAACGCAAAGATGAAACATAATTTGCTTAAATTTTACGCCAAGAACATTGTAAAAAAGATTTAACCCCATCATTGCAGGCAGGGTGCACAGCCCAAAAACCAGCATTATACTCGCTCCTACTAACGAGCTTGCACTAGCTATACTTTGTGCTAGAAAATAATATACCACCCCACAGGGTAGTAAGCCATTTAGCAGACCAAAAACTATAAATTTTTTACTTCTTGGTAAAGAATTTGCTTTGCTCATCAAATTTGATATATGTTTTGAAAGTCTTTGATTTTCTAAAAATTTTAGCATTTCACCCCTAAAAAACAGGGCTACACCGATAAAGACAAGTAAAATTCCTATGCAAAAATAAAGCAAGGATCTATTTGCTCCGCTTAGCACAAAAATTCCGCCAAAGGCTCCAAATATCGCACCCAAAATAACATAAGAAAAAATGCGTGAGAGATTGTAAATAAACGCTAAAAAAAAGGATTTTGTTCGTGAAGTATCGGCGGTCGAGGCATAACAAAGCGACGCAAAACCTCCGCACATGCCTATGCAATGGCTAAAACCAGATAACAAAGCCACGCCGATAATGCTTAAAAAATTTATCTCTATCAAAGTATTTTTACAAATTCGTCAAAGATATATTTGCTCTCGTTTGGACCACCGCTAGCTTCTGGGTGATGCTGGACAGAAAAAACTGGATAGTCTTTGTATCTAACGCCTTCGATAGTGTTGTCAAAAAGATTTCTGTGCGTTATATGTGCGACTTGGGCGATTTCTTCGGGGACATTGTAGTTGTGGTTTTGAGTTGTTATTTCTATGCTTTTGGTGTCAAGATTTAGCACCGGATGGTTGGCGCCGTGCTGACCAAATTTGAGTTTATAAGTTGGGTAACCAAAGGCATTTGAAAGCAACTGATGACCTAAACATATCGCAAATATCGGGATTCTAGCTTCGATAAGTTTTTTTATCTGGGCTATTTCATCAACAAGTTTTTTTGGCTCACCCGGACCGTTTGATAAGAAAACGCCGTTTATTTCGCCTTTTTTATATTTTTCTATCAAAATTTCAGCCTTAGTGTTGTATGGATAAACATCGACTTCAAGCCCTTTTTCACAAAGCTCGTTTAATATATTTCTCTTTACACCAAAGTCCATAACAGCGACTTTTTTGCCTATGCTGTTTAGTTTTTTATAGCATTTAGCGTCCTTGTCCCATGCGGCGTTTTTGTGTGTGTATTCGTCCTTGGCACTCACGCGTGCGACATAGTTTATATCCTCGATACGCCCTGCGGCTTCAAGTTTTTTTCTAAGTTCGTCTTTATCGCTAGTTATTGTTGAGATATAGCACATCAAAGCACCTTCTTGACGTAACATTTTGGTTAAATACCTTGTATCTATATCATAAATTCCAAATTTGCCTTGTTCCTCGAAAAATTTTCCTAATGTTTTTTGAGCTCTGAAATTTGATGAAAATTCATTATAATTTCGCATAATTGCACCGCTAGCGTGGATTTTTAGACTCTCCATATCGTCGTTATTTATGCCAACTATGCCTATTTCTGGCATGGTGAAAACTATAAATTGTCCAGCATAGCTTGGATCGCTTAAAATTTCTTCATAACCGCTCATAGAGGTGTTAAAAACCATCTCACCAGCACACTCACCTTGTGCTCCAAAGGCCTTTGCGACCAAATATGTACCATTTTCTATATAAATGTAAGCGTTCATTACAGCATACCTCTTTTTTTAAGCTCGTCTTGATAAAGTCTTTCAAATACTAAATCATATTCTTCTGTGCCCGGTATGAGTTTGCGTTTGTATCCGTCCATTTTGGTAAGCACTTCATCTTCGATTTTTTCATAACTTTTTAGATAATTATCGATAGAAGTATAAATGATGTTTTTGACACGATTTTCTGAAACATTAAAGTCGATTAAGTCGTTTTTCATCATTTCATCTAAAATTTCGTGAGCGACATGGCTAAATCTATCTTCATACGATACGATCACGCCGAATTCATTTGAAAGTTTTTTCTTGATGAGCCAGAACATATTTTTACGATCGACTTGCATGACTTCCATTTCGTCTTCGTTTTTTTCAAGCAACTCATTTACACGTTCTTCTAACGCTCTTTCTTTTTGAATATCATTTTGTAAAATTTCGTTTGCAACCTTTGCGATAGGCTCGATACCGCTACTTAATGTAACAAAACCAGAACCGAGTAAATCAATGGCTATTTTTTGTGCTATATATGGTGCGTGCGGAAGTTTTATACGCATTTTTTACCTTTTTAATTTTTTGCGTTATTCTAACCAAACAAAGGTAAAAAAGTGTTAAAATTTTTGATAATTTTTTTACTTGTATGATAATATCTTGAAAATTCGTTTAATTAAAAATATAAGAAATTTAAATTTTTGTTTTTAGTAAAATTAATAGCCATAACAAACATGAAAATTATAAATAACATTAAATTAAGTTTTT
>JAILCJ010000174.1 GCA_024680445.1 Campylobacter sp. | reverse complement strand
TGATGGAAGCGTCATTGAGTAGTTGTGTGTAATAACTAACTAAAAATGGCAAAATAACTACTATTAAAGAAGGCGATTAGGCAAAAATTGGAAGGCTTAATTAGTAAGTATTTATTAACATTTTTATCAAAAAATCTATAAATTTCTTATACACTAACAAATTAAAATCGCAAAAACAAAACAAAATTAAAAAAATTTTAAAAAAAAACTAAAGTAAATATAAAACATTTGCAAAATAATGCGATATTAAAACAATGAAACTCTTTTTTTGCTCGTTGCTACAATCGATGAGAAAAAACGATAAAAGTTAAAGCAAAAATACGCTTGTTTTATGTCAAATTTATTTGCAAAACTCCGATAAAAACGAATTTTGACAAAGATAAATTTTAAAATAGCAAAGGATTTTTGAAGGACAAAGGATGTATAAACAAAAAATTCAAACCCTTATAAAAGATTTAAGCGTGGGTTTGTTTGAAAGAGAGGAATGCTTAAAATTAGTTTTGCTTAGCACATTTGCTGGCAAATGCGTATTTTTGTTTGGACCTCCGGGAACTGCTAAGCCTATGATAGCTAAACGAGCAAGTTTGGCCTTTAAGGCAGATGAAAAAAACAACTTTTTTGCTTATTTAATGAACAAATCCTCTACTCCGGACGATATTTTCGGCCCCATAGATATAACTGAATTTAAAAAAAACAATATCACAAGAAATACCGAGGGCTATTTGCCAACAGCAAATTTTGTTTTTTTAGATGAAATTTGGAAAAGTTCGCCAGCCATACTAAACACCCTACTAAGCATAATCGATAAAAGAATTTACAAAGACGGCAACGCCGATATAAAAGTGCCATTAAAAGGCATAGTCTGTGCTAGCAATGAAATCCCATCGCAAGATCAAGGCTTGGAGGCATTATACGACAGAATGACGCTTAGATACTTCGTAAAACCGCTAAGAAGCAAAGATAATTTTGAAAAAATGTTTTTATCAAAAAGCATTAGATCCATATCGCCAAGCATAAGTTTTGACGCAAAAGAATTAGACGAAATAGCTAGCAAAAGAGAAAACATAGACTTTTCTCAAACCGCCATGACTTGTATCCATGAGCTTAGAAATACGATAGATATGCTAAATGAGGACGAAAATTTCAGGAAAGAATTTCTAGGTGAAAATGAAAATTTCACAGCCATTTATATCTCCGACCGTAGATACAAACTATGCTCCGAACTACTCCAAACAGCCGTGCTTTTAAGCGATAGAGATATGGTAGAAATTTTTGATCTAGCCTTGCTTAAACATTGTTTGTGGAACGATGTAAAAGATATAGAAATCATAAATAAAATTTTATTTAGCATACTTGACAAATCTTATAAAAACGAACAATTGCATCGATTTTCTGGGCTTAAAACCGATATGCAAAAAACAAAAAAATTATTAGACGAAGAGTTTTACGATAAAAACGGCAAAGCCAAAAAAATAGACAGCAGCAAAAAAGAACATTTTTTAAATTTATGCGATAATTTGCTAAATAAAGCCAAAATTTTACAGCATAACATACAAAATTTCTATGACAATGCCATGTCAGACACCATAAATCCTTTTTTAAGTCAAAACGACTTAAACATGGCATTTGCTAGTTTTGATCTTGCCCTAAAAGAAGCCAAAGAACAGGTTTTATACGCAAAAAAACTAAAAGAAAGCGTGCAAAATCAAGCCGTAAGAAGAAAAATACAAGCAAAAGCCTTTGATGAATACAAATATCATCCAAAAAGCAAAGTTGAGCTAAGAAGCTTGGTAGAACGCGATAATGTAAAACTTGGCGATATAGATATAAGCGGGGTAGATGACCTTTCAAAACTTTTTTACAATAGCAAAAGAAAGGATTTTTCTGGCATAGAAAACTGGGATGTATCGCATGTGAAAGCTATGCGAAGCATGTTTTACAATGCAACAAATTTCAACGCCGATATATCAGGCTGGGATGTTTCAAATGTAAAAGATATGTCTGGCATGTTTTATGACGCAACAAATTTCAACGCCGATATATCAGGCTGGGATGTTTCAAATGTAAAAGATATGTCCGATATGTTTTATAGAGCCATAAGTTTTAATCAAGACATTGAAAGCTGGGATGTTTCAAATGTAACAGATATGAGTTGGATGTTTTGGTGTGCTACAAATTTCGACCAACCGCTTGAAAACTGGGATGTTTCAAATGTAACGACTATGTATAGCATGTTTTCTGGTGCTACAAAATTTAACCAAGCACTCGAAAACTGGGATGTTTCAAATGTAAAAAATATGCGAAGCATGTTCGGCGGAGCTACAAATTTCAACCAAGCACTTGCAAAATGGGATGTTTCAAATGTCTTAGATATGCGATATATGTTTTATGAGGCTAGCAAATTTAACCAAGCACTCGAAAACTGGAATGTTTCAAATGTAAAAGATATGTCTCACATGTTTGACAGGGCGAAAAATTTTAACCAACCCCTATCGTCTTGGAAAATATCGGCAACTTGTTTTAAGTTTTTTATGTTTGATTTGTCCGGTCAAAACCCGCTACCACGTTGGTATAAACAAATTTGATAAAGCGTCTGCAAAAACATCAAATTTGATACGCCTTAAAGTTTCATATCTAGCCCGTGTTGCCAAAAAGCAATTTCAAGGCGAGTAACATTAGCAAAAATTTCGCTAAGTCGTTTAAATTTGGCTTCGTCTATTTTATCCGTATAGCTATTTACAAAATCGCAAAATTCCTTGCTTTCATCTTGCATTTCTTTGCTAGCGTAAGTTTGTATCCACTCTTTATAAGGGTGGTTTTGTGGGATAGTTTTTAGCCTTGAAAGCATATTTAAAGCTATTTGAGTATAGCCGATAGCACACGCACTTAACGCAACTAGCATGTCAAGATAGTCCCCACTTTCGCCAACGCTAAGCATATAGCGAGTATAGGCAAGGTTGCATAAACTCTCATCTTTTAAGGCTATTTTATCCGTGTCTATGCCAAGGCTTAAAATACTCTTGTGCAGTTCTATCTCGCCACTAATTATCGCATTTATAAACTTTACAGCAAAACGCAACTCTTTCGCATTTGTCGCATTTATCGCTAGTCTAGCATAGCATTTTGTGTAATTTATAAGATAAATATAATCTTGTTTTAAATAAAACAAAAAGTTTTGCATAGGCAAGTCGCCACTTTCGATTTGTTTAACAAATTCGTGCTTTATATATGCGTCCCAAAGCTTGGAATTTTCGCTTTTTAGTTTGTCTATTAGCATTTTTATCCTTTTAAAGCCTTTGTTTTAGTTGCATTATTCGCTCATAGGCCTTATGTATCTTTGCTTCATCGATTCGCTTTTCATTTACCGCATCAACTATGTGCTGGGTAACAAGCTCGGCTGTTTTTCTCTCGCCTATATAAAAATCACTAAATAACAAAATATCGCCGCCGCCATTTATAAATTTGATGATTTTATCTTTTAGTTTTGTCTTGCCACTGCCTTGCATCATCATATCGTCACTTATAACAACGCCCTTAAATCCAAGCTCTTCACGCAAAAGCCTATGCAAGATAGTGTATGAAAATGTGGCTGGGTTATTTTCATCTATGTCACTGACTATGAGATGACCGACCATGATTACTTGTGCCTTGCCAAATGAAATAGCGTCCATATAAGGTTTTAATGCGTCTTTTTCAAGCTTTGTATAGGCTAAATTTTTATGCGAATCTTGTTTGGAGTTGCCGTGTCCGGGGAAGTGTTTTAAGACGCTGATTATTTTTTGCTCGTTCATGGCGTCTATAAAAGCGTCGGCATAAATGCTAACCTTTGTGCCATTTCGCCCAAAAGAACGTTCTTTTTGACCGATGATAGGCGAAGCGTCGTAATGTATATCAACAACAGGGGCAAAATTTAAATTTATACCATAGCTTTTTAAAGCCTTGGCAAGTTTTTCAAAGGATTTTTTCGCACTCATTATGTCTTGTGTGCTGCCGATTTTATAGGCGGATTTAAAATCATATCCAAGATTTTTTAGTCTGCTAACCTTGCCACCTTCTTCGTCAATAGCTATAAAAATTTTAGAATTTCTTTGTTTAAATGCATCGCACAAAGCCTTTAAATTTTCTCTATCCGAAACATTTCTGCCTAGCAAGATCACGCCACCAAAGCGGTTGTATTTCGCATCGCTAAGGGCAACTTTAACATTTTTCTCGCTTATAGATGAGCCTTCAAAACCCACCATTATCATTTGAGCTATTTTATGACGCAAACTCGGCTCGCTAGCTGTCAATTCTACAAAAAATAACAAAAAAAGCAAGAAAAAACGCATTATTTTTTACCCAAAAGTCTTTTAACACTTTCACTAACATCACCACCATTTAGCATTTTTTCTACTTCATTTACTATAGGTGTATAAATGCCGTTTTTTTCTGAAATTTTGCGTATAGCCGTGGCAGTTGCGACGCCTTCGGCTACTTCACCAAGTTCGTTTATTATCTTTTCAAGACTTTCATTTTTGGCAAGCCCCATGCCAACACGATAATTTCTAGAAAGCACGGACGAAGCCGTCAAAAACAAGTCCCCTGCCCCACTAAGTCCCAAAAATGTCTCGTCTCTTGCACCAAAAAATTTACCAAATCTTGCCATTTCTACAAGTCCACGAGATATCAAACTAGCCCTTGCATTATTGCCAAGCCCCAATCCATCGCAAATTCCGCCAGCAATGGCAATGACATTTTTATAAGCACCGCAAATTTCAGCACCCATAACATCATCATCGGCATAAGCTTTTATAAAATTTGGAAAAAACCCGCAAAATTCCTTAGCGGTTTGCAAAGAAACAGAGCTTATAACCAAGGCACAAGGTAACCTTTTTTCTATCTCTTTGGCAAAAGTTGGACCAGAGATAAAGGCCAAATTTTCTTTTGGAACATAGCTTTCATAAATTTCATTTAAAAATTTTTCACTTTTTGTATCTATGCCCTTGCTTGCAACCAAGACTTTTTGACCTTTAAATTTGAAATTTGATTTTAACCACTCGGCTGTTGCTTGCGTGGAGATAGAGATGACTATATACTCGCTATCAAGGGCTTTTGTATCTAAATTTCTTGCAGAACTTTGTATACACTCATTATTTATCGCCAATGAGTGATAAATCGCACTCCCCCACTTGCCAGAGCCGATAACTGCAAGCTTTATCAAATTCTAGCCTTTAAAAGCTCATTTACTTTTGCTGGATTAAAGGCACCCTTGCCTTCTTTCATTACTTGACCGACAAAAAAGCCAAACATTTTTTCTTTACCAGCCTTATACTCTGCGACTTTATCGGCGTTTGCGGATAAAATTTTATCTATGATAGCTATGATAGCACCATCATCACTAACTTGTTTAAGTCCAAGTTTTTCTATAACATCATCAACTTTTTCACTAGGATTATCCATGAGATAGTCAAGCACATCTTTACCAGCCTTGCCACTTATTGTTGAATCTTGTATGCGAGTTAAAAGCTCTATCATTTTTGCCGAATTTATCGGGCTTGTTTCTATGGTAACGCCATTTTTTAGCCGTCCATTTAACTCAACCAAAAGCCAAGTTACACAAAGTTTTGGTGAAATTTTTGCAGCCAGCAAATCTTCAAAGAATCTTGCCATTTCTATGCTACTTGTTAGATTTTTGGCATCGTCTTCTTTTATACCAAATTCGGCTTGATAACGAGCAACCTTTTGTTCGGCAAGTTCTGGGATATTTGTACCGCGTTCAAACATTTCATCATCAACCAAGACCGGCAATAAATCAGGATCAGGAAAATACCTATACTCCGCACTATCTTCTTTGCCACGCATAGAGCGAGTTACGAAATTTGTAGTATCAAAAAGCCTTGTTTCTTGATAAACTTCGTCTTCGTATTTGCCGTCCTCCCAAGCTATGCTTTGACGCTCAACTTCATAATCAATAGCCTTTTGAATAAATTTGAAAGAATTTAGGTTTTTAATCTCAACACGAGTATAAAATTTAGGATCGCCTTTTGGACGTATGCTGACATTTGCGTCACATCTAAACGAACCTTCTTGCATATTCGCATCGCTTATATTTAAAAAACGCAAAATAGAGTGAAGTTTTTTAAGATAAGCAACCGCTTCGTCTGAACTTCGCATATCTGGCTCGCTTACTATTTCAAGCAATGGGGTACCAGAGCGGTTTAGATCTACAAGCGATCTGCCGTCTTCGTGGATATTTTTTCCGGCGTCTTCTTCAAGGTGAGCCCTAGTTATACCTATACGTTTTTTCTCGCCATTTAGCTCTATAAACAACTCGCCACCTTCAACGATAGGCACTTCAAACTGCGAAATTTGATAAGCTTTTGGCAAATCTGGATAAAAATAATTTTTGCGGTTAAAAACAGAACGGCGATTTATCTTCGCATTTACAGCTGTGCCAAAACTTATAGCCTTTACGACGGCTTCTTTATTTAACACAGGTAATGCGCCCGGAAGCGCTAAACAAGTCGGGCAAACATGAGTATTTGCCTCGTCACCAAAACTCGTTGAACAAGAGCAGAAAATTTTTGTATTTGTATTTAGTTGAGTATGAACTTCAAGTCCGATTACGACTTCAAACATTGATAAGACCTTTTTGAAAATAAAATTTTGCGATATTTTATCTAAAATTATATAAATTTAAACAAATTTTTTAAGCCAAAAAGCCAAATTTTAGGGATTTTATAAGAAGTTGGCGTGAAAAAATCACGCCAAGAATTTTTTAATGTTCCTCGACGGCAACAGCACCGGCAAGATAAACATAAGTTAGCATCATAAATATGAAAGATTGAAGCACTGCCATGATAGTCAAAAGTGCGTAAGCTGGCAAAGGTGCTATAAATGGTGCAAGAGTAAGCATAACTAACAAGAACAAATCATCGCCCTTGATGTTACCAAAAAGACGAAATGATAGTGAAATTATGCGTGAAAAATGCGAAATAACTTCGACAAGAAACATAAGCGGTGCTAGGATTTTGTTTGGACCAGCAAAGTGAGCGAAGTATTTAACGACACCTTGTTTTCTAATGCCCTCAAAATGGTAGTAAACAAATACAATAAGAGCAAGTGTAAGTGTCAAATTTAAGCTCGATGATGGAGATTCAAAGCCCGGTATGATGCCGATAACATTTGAGAAAAATACGACAAAACCGATAGTGGCAACAAGAGGAAGGTATTTTCTAGCCAAATCATCACTGCCAAGAGCATCGCGACCCATAGAAATTACGCCTTCAAGATAAGCTTCAACTATGTTTTGAAGTCCACGTGGAACAAGTTGCATTTTTGATGAAGCAAGTTTTGCCACGACCAAGACAGCTATGGCGACTAAGATGAAGTGAAAAACATAAACAAATGCATGGCTCTCCACTATAAAATTTGAAAACAACAATAAGTCTTTCATTGACCTGCCTTATAAAAAAATTTGCGTTGATTTTATCTAAATTTTATTTAAATGTTTTTGAAATTTACGATTTTTTTAGCAAAAAAATAGCCTTAAATCACGAAATTTGTTTTAGTATAAATTTTTAGCGATTTTCGAGTTAAATTTTATGATTTTTTATGCTAATTTTAGCATACTCTTTAT
>JAILCJ010000101.1 GCA_024680445.1 Campylobacter sp. | reverse complement strand
GTATTTTCTTAAAATTTTAACTTTTTCGCTGTCGCTTTTGGCTTTGGCACATTCTTCGTAGATCAGATAAGATTTTGCAAGCGCACTTTCTCCATGGACGCTAATTAGTATCATTTTAATATTTTCGTTTTTTAAACGTTTTTCTATGCTGGCTAGCTCTTCACGGCAAAATGGGCATTCTGGATCGCTAAAAACGACACTTGTCGGCTTACTTTTGTCTTTACCTATGCTAATAATGCGTTTTGGATTTTCATTTTTATAAATGTCTTTGAGTTTTGCATTTAAAATTTTATCCATGATGCCTTTTTTATAGCTTTTTGAGTTTTTTAGGTCAATTATTTCTGGTAAAACTAAGTTTTCGTGGATAAAAATAACATCGTTTTCGGTATTTTTGCCGTCTGTAATGCCAATAATTACGCTTTCATATCCGCTAAGTCCTTCTACTTTTTCACGAGAAACTATAGAAACTTGGAGTTCTTCGGGTGCGATATTTTTGTAAAATTTTAAAATTTCGTCATTACTAAGCCCAAATAGGCTAACACTTGCTAGTAAACTTGCACTAAGAATTTTTTTCATCTTTCACCTTTTTAAAAAATTTTTTGCGATTATAAGCTAGAAAAGTAAACCGAAATTTAACTTTTAAATTTTCTGTCATTGTCGATTTTAACGATATTTTCATCTTTATCTAAATGTTCTAGATAAGCTATCAGGTATTTTCTACTCAAATTTAAATGTGTTTTGGCATTTTTGACATTTACAAAACCATCTTTTTTGATAATATCTTTTAAAATTTCTCTCATCTCATCAAGGGATTTTTTGCTTATAAAAAGATTGTGAGCTAGGCGAATAACCTTGCCTTGGGCGGTTAGTTTTTTTAAGGCATTATCGCCACTTTGGCGGTCAATTTCAAGTCTATCATAAATGTTATAAGGTGCATCTGGTGCGAAATTTTGAGCGGATAAAATTTTAAAAATTTCATCTTCTAATTTTTGCTTTAATAAGGATAAATCCACGCCAACTTTTGTATAAACGCCTTCATTTTTGGTGATTAGTCCCGCATTTTCAAGCTCGTTTATGCTTGCTTGCACGAGAGCGACACTCGCCCAGCCAAGTTTTAAATTTATGCTATTTGCCGAAAATATCGCAAACTGATTTTTTTCAAGCAAAAATTTTACAAAGCCCTTTATACGCTCTTTTGCGTTTTCGTCATAGACATTTAAAGCCATTTCATCTACAAAAATATTTGGCAAAGTTTTAGCGATATTTATGGCTTGTTCGTGGCTTAGCCCAAATCTTTGATAAGCACTGATAAGCCCAAAGCCGTTTTTATGTGCGTGTATTAAAATTTTAAAAGCGCTGGCAAAATCGCCTTTATTTAGGGCGTTTAATAATTGAATTTTGCTCGCCTTTTTCAGCGGTTCGCTTATAGGGTTTAGCACTCTACCGCCCCCAGCGACCCTGCCATTTGCTATGACCACATAAGGCTCATTAAATTTCAAAAACATTTCTTTATCAAATTTGAAACTTACAAATTTACTCTGCCCTTGTTCGCTAAGTATAAGCACTTTTGCCGCTACTTGCTTGGCTCCCACGCAAAAAGTAAGGTTTTGGTTGTGAGAAATATTTTCACCCAAAAGCGTTGCATCGGCACTCAAAAAGGCTCGAAAATATCCTTTTTTGCTAAGCAGCTGCCCTTTTTTTAGTTCTTCAAGCTTAACCCCGCTTAAATTTAACGCCGTTCTGGTGCTTGGCAAGGCGATACTTTCGTTTTTATCGTGGTTTTGTATATTTTTTACAGTAACTTCTTTGCCTAGATCATAGTTAAAAAGCTTTTCGCCTACGCAAACGCTTTCACCCATGACACTACCGGTTACTACTACGCCTATGCCCTTTATGTTAAACACCCTGTCGATATAGTAGCGAAAAATATCGTTTTGACTATGAGTTTTTGCCTTTAATGTAAAAAGATATTTACGCAAATCCTCAATGCCCCTGCCGTCTTTTGTGCTGGTATAAAAGCAAGTCAAGATGTCTAAATTTTTAAATTTTGCTATAAATTCCCTAGCCTCGTTTTCGACCTTGTTTAAACGCTCTTGCCCTGCTAGATCGGCTTTTGAGATGACTAAAATTATGTTTTTTATCCCAAGCAAACTAAGCACATTTATATGCTCTTTGCTTTGTGGCATTAGCCCGTCATCAGCGGCTATCAATAGCATACAAGCATCAAAGCCAAATGCCCCTGAAATCATGGTTTTCACCAAATTTTCATGACCGGGCACATCTATAAAAGCAACATTTTTGCCATTTTCGCTAAGGTTTGAAAAGCTTAGATCTATGGTAATTCCCCTTTGCTTTTCGGCATCTAACCTATCCCCATCAACTCCATTAAGTGCCTTTATAAGGGCGGTTTTTCCGTGATCTATGTGTCCAGCAGTTCCGATGATAAGGCTCATATTTTACTCTTGTATTTGATTTATTTTTTGTATAAGTTCGGCGATATCGCCTTGTAAAATGCTACGCAAATCTAGCAAAAACGCATCATTTTCTATGCGTCCGATTATGCGATTTGCCCTAAAAATTTCTTCGTTTTTTATCGCATTGCCATCAACTTTCAAAGCCAAGCTAGGGTAGGATTTGTTTGGCAAACTCCCACCGCCGACAAAGCTTGAAGTTTTGATAACACGAAGCGGACGATTTAGCTTAGAATTTATCAAATTTGCCATTTTTTCAAGTTCGGCAAGGCTTTTATTTATCAAATTTGGTGTTGTAATGAGAGAAAATTCTTTGTTTAGATAAGCTTTTGCGGTTTCGCAAAGCAGGGCAAGGGTGATTTTATCTACCCTAAGCATACGCAAAAGTTGATTTGAGCGGATTTTGGCGATAAGTTCTTTTTTGCCAAGTATGATACCAGCTTGAACGGAGCCAAAAAGTTTATCACCGCTAAAACTTAGCAAATTTACGCCACTTTGCATTATTTTGGCGATATTTGGCTCGTCTTTGCCAAGATTGTATCCAAGTTCGCCGACATAACCGCTACCAAGGTCATAATAAGCTATCAAATTTCGTTTTTTTGCAAGATCTGATATGGCTTGTATATCGACGCTTTGGCTAAAACCGACCAAGGCAAAATTTGAGCGGTGAACCTTTAAAAGCATTTTCGTATCGTCGTTTATAGCGTTTTCATAGTCATAAAAATGCGTTTTATTTGTCGTGCCAACTTCGCAAAGCTTTGTGCCAGAACTTTGCATAACGCTTGGCACTCTAAACGATCCGCCTATCTCGACAAGTTCGCCACGACTAACTATGGTTTCGCCACCCTTAGCAAAGGTGTTAAGCACCAAAAATACCGCACTGGCGTTGTTATTAACGACTATGGCGTCCTCGCACTCAAACAAACTTGCCAAAAGTGTGCCTACATAATCATAACGATTCGAGCGTTTGCCACTGTTTAGATCGTATTCTAGGGTCGAATACGCACAAATGCTATCTTTTGCACGAGCCAAAATTTCTTCGTCTATGACACTTCTGGCGAGATTCGTATGCATAACAACGCCGGTTGCGTTTATAACCTTGCTAAGTTCTTGTTTTTGAAATTTTTCATATTTATGAGCGATTTTTTCTATGATTTCGTCGGCATTTAAACAGGTTTTTTCTGCCTTTAAAAGTTCTCTTTGTTCGCTTAAAATTTCTCTTGCAAATTTGCTTAAAATTGCTTTTATGGCATTTTTAAAACGGCTTAGATTTAGGATTTTATCGACTTGTGGCAGGTCTTTATAATTCATTTTTTCTCCAAGTAATTTTGTTTTACTAGACGTAATTTTAGCAGATAAATTAGATATTTTTCTTAATTTAGCTTTAATGGCTTTGATAGTAATATGGCGATTATCAAATTTAAAGGAAAATGATGAGCGATTTTGGCTTTTATGACAATAACGGCGGAGTTATACTAAACGAACAAATTCAAATCACAAAAGATGAAAACACAGATTTTTTAGTCGCAAATTCGCCTAAACTAAAAGCACAAATTTACGCACCTGAAATTAATTTTTATCTTGAAAATTCAAGCGATAATATGCTTGAAAAGTCCAAAAATACGCTTTTGCTTTATGAAGCCAGAGCGAGTGCATTTGACGAGGCAAAAGATATAGACTATGAAAAAAAAGTTGGCAAAAATATCGTTTTGATAAGCAATGACGAAAGGGAGGACTTAGCAAATTTGCTAAGACAAAATGGCTTTAAGGTCTTGCATTTTACGCATTTTGAAATCAAATTTGTTTATGGAGCCGTTGGCGATCTTGGAGTTATAGTACAAAACGAGGGCGAGGATGTAGAAATAGATGCGGACTTTTTGCTGGCACAAAATGCAAGAGATTATATGCTAAAACAAAGCGGTTGTTTCGAGATAGCAGGGCTTAGTGACGATGAGGTTTTAAAGCTTTTAAAGCAAAAATCACCAAATTTTGCCTACAAAAGTTTTACTTTTTATGATCCTAGCATTTGCCAATATCATGAGCGTAGAAATGAAATTTGTGCTAAATGCGTTGAAGCCTGTTGCAGTGTTGCTTTGCTAAAAGATGAGGCAAATAAACACTTAGTTTTTTCTCATATTGATTGTATAAATTGTGGTGAGTGCGTGGCGATATGCCCAAGCGGTGCGATAGATTCGACACTTATGCCGCGTCAAAGTTTTTTTCAGATAGCCAAATTTTATAAAGACAAAATTGCACTTATCCTTACGCCAAGTGCGAATTTAAGCGATATACAATGCACTCTTACTCCAAATGTTTTACCATTTTTTGTGCCAAGTGATAAATTTTTAAACGAAACACATTTGCTTACACTTTTGCAAGAAAGTGGCTCGGCAGCGATATTTTATGCACCATTTCAAGCCAAAACCACCATGGCTGCCATAGAGTTGATAAATCAAATTTACGAGTTAAAATTCAAAAAAACTGCGATTTATGTTGTAAAAAATAAAGCCGAACTTCAAGACGCCATGCAAAAAGCCAAAAGTATAGCTGGTTCGCAATTTTCACAAAGTGCCTATGCCTTGCCAAAACGAGAAATTTTTGCCAAGGCTTTAAAAGCCTTAGTGGGCGGTGAAAATTTGGGTGAAGTTTATGCGGACGGCTTGATAGAATACGGCACACTAAGCATAAACGAAGAAAAATGCACGCTTTGCCTAAGTTGCGTTGGGGCCTGTAATGTAAATGCCCTAATCGCCGATAAACGTGAAAATGCTATCAAATTTAATCCCAGCCTTTGCACCGCCTGTGGGTATTGTGAATTAAGCTGTGCCGAAAAAGACACTCTAAGCCTAAAACGCGGTAAAATCGAGCTAAAACCAGAATTTTTTGCCTATAAAACCTTGGCAAAAGACGAGCTGTTTAAATGCGTTGAATGCGGTAAAGAATTTGCAACAAAAAAGGCTGTCGAAAAGGTAGCAACGCTTATGGCTGGGCATTTTGCAGGGCAAGATGAAAAGATAAAAACGCTTTATTGTTGTGCGGATTGCAAAGCAAAAATCATGGTAAAAGCACAAATAGACGCCATGGCAAGGGGAGAATACTATGAATAATTCAAACGAGATCACAAAGGCAAGGGCATTTTACTACGAATTTTTTGCCACTCCGTTTTTTTTTAGCGAAAGTGATGAAAAATTTATCATTTGGAAAAAACAGCTAGAAATTTTGGCACAAAATCCATTAAATGACGCAAATGCAAAGGCCTTTGAAGAGTTAAAAAAGCTTGATTTTACCGCATTTAAACTAGAACAAAACAATGTTTTATTTGACTTTAATTATGTAAATATCCCGCTAAGTGCAAGTTTTTACGAAGAAGGACGAGATGACGGCGCTGCAAGACTTAGAGTCATAGAAATTTTAAAGAAAAATTTGTATGTGAAGGATTTGATAAAATGCGATGAATCCGAGGATTATGTAGGTTTTATCTTTGCTAGTATGTCAAAATTTTTAAGCGAAGAAGCACTAAATGGTTTTGATGAAAATTCACCAAGTTCTGAACTTTTTATAAGCGTTATAAATGGCTTTATAGACGAATTTATCGAAAATTGCGAAGGACACGAAAGGGCGTTTATGTTTTCAAATTTGATGATAATTTTGCGAAGTTTTATACAACTTGAACGTTCACTTCTTGGCGTAAATGCACCTTACAAAGATCCAAGCGTTCAAAGCCCAGCCCAAGCCGCACTAAATCGCCAACCTTATAAAAGCAAAATGCCAAGCGTCAAAGCAAAAATCGCCACCGAAGAATTTTCGCTAGCGGATAAAGAAATTTTGTAAATCAGTAAATTTTTTATGATTTAACCGCTAAAATTTGGCATTTAAAAACTAATTTTAACTTTTTTGTGTTAGACTTCATAAATTTTTATTTGAAAGGTATAAAATGAACGAATCAGAATTTATCTGGATGGATGGAAAACTTGTTAAGTGGCAAGATGCTACAACTCACATTTTGACTCACTCTCTACATTATGGCAACGCTGTTTTTGAAGGCACCAGAGCTTATATGACAGATAGGGGTTTGGCGATTTTTCGCTTGCAAGATCATACAAAAAGACTTTTAAAATCAGCAAAAATGACAATTTTAAAATGCCCATATAGCCAAAAAGAACTAGAAGACGCACAAATAGAGCTTCTTCGTGCAAACAAATTTAAAGGCAATGTCTATCTAAGACCGCTTATTTATGTAGGTTCTGGCGTTATGGGACTTTCTCATACAAAAGCACCGATCAACACCGCCATAGCCGCTTGGGAATGGGGTGCATATCTTGGCGAAGAAGGCATGAAAAAAGGCATAAGAGTTAAAATTTCAAGCTTTACTAAGCTAAATCCAAACGGACAAATGAATAGAGCAAAATCAAGCTCAAACTATCTAAGCTCACAAATGGCAAACTATGAAGCCAAAGACGCTGGTTATGACGAGGCACTTTTGCTTGACGGCGAAGGTTTTGTTGCAGAAGGACCGGGCGAGTGCTTTTTCATAGTTGAAAACGGCGAACTCATCACTCCACCAAACGATAATAGTTTGCAAAGTATCACTCAAGATACCGTTATCAAGATAGCCAAAGATCTTGGTTTTGTCGTTCGTAGAGAGCGTATAACTCGCGATCAAGCCTACACAGCCGACGAGGCATTTTTCACAGGCACAGCAGCCGAAGTTACACCTATAAGCAACATAGATAACCGTGTTATCGGCAGCGGCGAAAGAGGCGAGATCACCAAAAAACTTCAAGACGCATATTTTGATGTAGTCTACGGTCGTAATCCAAAATACGAATCATTTTTAACATACATTTAATAAGGGACGAAATGCCAGCAAATTTAAACGATTATTTCAACAAAAAAAATCCAAACGGCGGTGGTAACGGCGGTGGCGGTGATGAACCGCCTAAAATGACTTTCAAAAAACCTCAATTACCAAAAAATTTCGGCAAATTTAGTGCTTTGTTTTATATCATAGTCGCTATTATCGCTATTGTCGTTATTACTCAACCCTTTGTCGTGATAAATTCAGGCGAAGTCGGTATAAAATCAACAGCCGGTAAGTATGAAACAGACCCATTGCAACCGGGTTTTCACTTTTTTGTGCCTTTTATACAAAAAGTATCTGTCGTTGATACTCGTGTAAGACTTATAAACTATACTTCTAGCGAAGATATGGGCGAAGCAGCACAAAGAAATGTATATAAAAACAGCTCAAACGCCGGTATAATTCGCAAAAATTCTATCTCTGTTTTGGACGCAAGAAACTTACCAGTTAGCATAGATATCACCGTTCAGTATCGCCTAAATCCGCTTAACGCTCCGCAAACTATCGCAACATGGGGTTTTAGTTGGGAAAGCAAGATCATAGATCCGGTTGTGCGTGATGTAGTACGTTCTATCGCTGGAAAATACACAGCCGAAGAGTTGCCAACCAAGCGAAATGACATAGCAGCGGCGATAGATAGCGGTATTCGCACAGATATAGACGCCCAACCAAACAAGCCTGTTGAACTTTTGACCGTGCAACTTCGTGAGATCATCTTGCCAGAAAAGGTAAAAGAGCAGATAGAACGTGTTCAAATCGCCAAACAAGAAGCCGAGCGAACAAAATACGAAGTCGAACGAGCCAACCAAGAAGCGCTTAAAAAAGCAGCTCTTGCCGAAGGTACCGCAAAAGCGGCTATCATAGAAGCACAAGGCCGTGCAGACGCTGCCAAGATCGAAGCTGACGCCCAAGCCTATGCCAACAAAGAAGTGGCAAAAAGTCTTGATAAAAACTTACTAGATCTTAAACAAATCGAAATTCAAGGCAAATTTAACGAAGCCCTTCGTCAAAACACAGACGCAAAAATTTTCTTGACCCCTGGCGGTTCAGTGCCAAATATCTGGGTTGATACCAAAGACAAGGCTAAACAGTCATCGCTTACAAACTAAATTTGCTTACAAAGTTAGTGTTTTATAAGGCTTGATAAATTTATCAAGCCTTATTTTTAATTGTTAGTGATAGCATTACTGATCAAATTTATGTAAATTATTTAAGAGGGAAAAATGTCAAATTTAATAAAGCAGTCATTAGAAAATTTTGGTGAACAACCCAAACAAAGCAATGTGTGTTATGCAGACAAAACTGATAAATTAAAATTAGATTTAAAGAAGTCATTATCAGATTATTTTAAAAAAAATGCTAAATTGTCTTTTATCAAAGAACATACTAATATTTTAAAAGACATAAAAAAGAAAGCAGATGAATTTGATAAAATTATATTTTATACTTCAAATTTAAATAAACTTTTTCCGCAAGAATTAGGTATAAATACTTTTGGTATGCAATTGCGTCAAATTTTACTT
>JAILCJ010000202.1 GCA_024680445.1 Campylobacter sp. | reverse complement strand
AAGGCTATATTAAATATAATTAAAAACATTTGTCAAAAAATGACAACACAAAATTCAAAAGGATTAAGATGGCTGTGAACAAGAACGTTCAAATTGAAGCAAATGAAGACGAAGATTTTGCTAAGATGTTAGAGGAGTCTTTTAAAAAGACCGAAGAAAATAGCGAAGGCACTATCGTTAAGATAGGTGAAAATGTCGCTATCGTAAATGTTGGTGTAAGGGGCGATAAAGAGCTACCTATCTCAGAGATTACCGATGAAAACGGCAAAGTTGCCTACAAAGAGGGCGATAAAATCAAAGTCGTTATCGTTGGCAGAGGTGTTTCGCATAAAAAAGCACTTAGAAAAGAGAAAGTTAGAGCTTTTATCGAGGCTTATGACCCAGAAAAACATGATGAATTTGTCGATGTTAAAATCATAGGCAAAAACAAAGGCGGATTTGTGGCACAAAACGCTGATGGCGTCGAGTTTTTCTTGCCTAGAACGCAAAGCGGTTTTAACAACACCAACGATGTGATAGGCAAATCATACAAAGCTAAAATCGTTAAGGTCGATAAAGACGAGCAAAGTATCGTCATTTCTAGAAAAAAGATTTTAGATGAAGATCGTAGAAAACGAAAAGAAGCACTTGAAAAAATTGTAAATAACACCGAGGTTATGCAAGGTGTTATCAAAAAAATCACAACTTATGGTATGTTTGTAGATGTTGGCGGCGTAGATGGTCTTGTCCATTACAGTGAGATCAGCTATAAAGGCCCTGTAAATCCAAGCACTCTTTATAAAGAGGGGGATAAAGTTGATGTTAAAGTGCTAAGTTACGATCAAGAAAAACGTCATTTATCTTTATCTATCAAGGCTGCTATGCCAGATCCTTGGGACGAGATCAAAGATGGTTTAGAGGTTGGTGATACTATCAAAGTTATAGTTAGCAATATCGAACCATACGGTGCTTTCGTCGATCTTGGCAATGACATAGAAGGCTTTTTGCATATCAGCGAAATTTCTTGGGATAAAAATATAAAAAATCCAAAAGAACATATTAGCGAAGGCGATGAAATCGATGTTGAGGTTATCGAGATAGATGCAAAAGAGCGAAGACTAAGAGTAAGTCTTAAAAATTTACTTCCTAAACCTTTTGATGAGTTTGTTCAAAATCACAAAGAAGGCGAAGTTGCAAAAGGCAAGGTTACAAGCACTACTGCTTTTGGTGCCTTTGTTCGTATCGACGGCGTCGAAGGTTTGCTTCATAATGAAGACGCTTCATGGGGCAGAAATGATAAATGCAAAGATATGTTTAAAGTAGGCGATGAAATCGAAGTTAAAATCATTAAAATCGATACAAATGAACAAAAAGTTTCACTTAGCCTTAAAGAATTAACAACAAGTCCTGTTGGCGAATTTAGCAAAAAGCACAACGTTGGCGAAGCTATAAAAGGCAAAATTCGTGAGATTAAGGATTTTGGCGTTTTCGTTGAACTTGGTGATAATGTTGATGCTTTGATACGCAAAGAAGACCTTGGTAATGTTGATTCTGCAACTTTAAAAGTTGGCGATGATATCGAGGCTAGCATAGCATTTATCGATGAGAAAAAGAACAGAATCCGCCTTAGCATACGTCAATTAGCTCGTGCAAAAGAACGTGAAGTGCTAAACGAGATCAATAACGATGACGACAAGATGACACTTGGCGACATTATAAAAGAACAGCTAAAATAAGCAATTTTTAAATGGGAAAGAAAACACTTTTAGCAGTTGTTTTACTTTTACTTTTGTCGGTTGGCATGATATCTGTGTTTTTGTATGATTACGCAGATATCGGTTTATTAACTACTGCCACCGACAGCGAAAATACTGATACTAATGCTACAAAATCAACAAAACAAGAAAACAAAACTTGGTTAAAATCCCTTGCAAAACTTGGCAAAAAAGACTACATTTTACCAGTAAATGAAATTCATATCGAGTACAAACGCAAAAATACAAATACAGGCAAAACTGCTTATGAGCTTAGGATAAACAAAAATGATGTGTATTCTATGTTTTGTTTGACTCAGGTTTTAAACAAGTCTAATGTTGATTTTACCATTATAAAAGATAGCGTTAAAAGTCAAATTTTTCTAAATACGCAAGATTCCGAGTTGCTTCAAAAGATAATCTTGGAGCTTAGAAAATACAATATCAATTCGAGTGTTACGGAGGTTAAGATATGAAAACGGTCATAGTCTGTGATGCGATTCACAGCATAGGTTTTGAGCTTTTAAATAAAGAAGATGATATCAAAGTCATTGATGCGGTAGATGTACCAAAAGACAAATTGCTTGATATTTTGGGTGAAGCTGATGTGGCTATCACCAGAAGTTCAACGGAGATAAACGAGGCATTTTTAAATGCTGGTAAGAATTTAAAAGCCATAGTAAGAGCCGGCGTTGGTGTCGATAATGTCGATATAGACGGTTGTTCAAGACGAGGCATAATCGCCATGAACGTCCCAACTGCTAACACCATTGCCGCCGTGGAGCTAACCATGGCACACATGCTAAGTGCTGCACGATCTTTTCCTTACGCTCACAATGACCTAAAACAAAACAGAACTTGGAAACGTGAAAAATGGTATGGAGTAGAGCTTTTTGGCAAGACTTTGGGCGTTATCGGTTTTGGCAATATAGGTTCAAGGGTTGCGGTTCGTGCAAAGGCTTTTGGTATGAATATCATCGCTTATGATCCATATATAGATCCTTCGAAAGTTATCGATATGGGCGGTGTTTATACGACAAATTTTGATGACATTTTAGCTTGCGATTTTATCACTATTCACACTCCAAAAAACAGCGAAACCAAAAATATGATAGACACAGAGCAAATCGCAAAAATGAAAGACGGCGTCAGACTTATAAACTGCGCTAGGGGCGGTTTGTATAATGAAGACGCACTTTTGGCTGGACTAAAAAGTGGCAAAATCGCCTTTGCCGGCATAGATGTTTTTAGCAAAGAACCAGCCACGGATCACCCTTTGCTTGACCTAAACAATGTCAGCGTAACTCCGCACCTTGGTGCCAACACTCTTGAATCTCAGGCAAATATCGCAAGGGAAGCAGCCGAACAAGCCATAAGTGCTGCCAGAGGTATAAGCTATCCAAACGCCTTAAATTTGCCTATCAAAACCGAAGATTTACCGCCTTTTGTCGAGCCTTATGTAGAACTTACCAGCAAAATGGCGTTTTTTGCGGCACAAATCAATAAAAAAGCCATAAAATCCATACGCATAGAAACCGAAGGCGCTATCGGCGAATATGCAAAATCCTTGCTAACCTTTGCCATCGTGGGTGCTTTAAAAGAAACCTATGATGACGGCATAAATTATGTAAATGCGAAGTTTTTATGCGAAGAAAAGGGCATAGCAACCGACGCTGAAAGCGTGCCAGAAAGCGGTTATAAAAACAAAATCACGGTCAAAATCACCACAGATAGCGATGTTATAAGCGTTGGAGGAACGGTATTTGACGATAAAGATCCACGCATAGTTTCTATAAATGGCTTCAAAACGGACTTTAAGCCAAAAGGCAAAATGATAGTATTTAAAAACAACGATATACCAGGCGTTATCGCGAGTATCAGTGCCATACTTGCCAAAGAAAATATTAATATTGCCGACTTCCGTTTGGGTCGTGGCGAATACGGCAAATCTTTGGCTGTCATCTTGGTTGATGAAAAAATTAGTAAAGATGTTATAGCTAAACTTAACGAGCTTGAAGCTTGCAACTGGGTTGCTTACGCCGTTTTATAATGATAAATTGTGTCCCGTTTTTGTAAAAAATTACGGGACAAAAACTTCTTTTTTAAACTCAATTTTTCTATAAAATTTTGTAAAAATCTATCAAATTTGATAAATAAATTTGATGGCTTGGATTTAAATTTTTATTTTATTGAGCTTTTAAAATTCAGTCATAATGGTAAAATTCATAAAATTATACATA
>JAILCJ010000067.1 GCA_024680445.1 Campylobacter sp. | reverse complement strand
GTATTTTTATCCTTATACTTCATGTTTTTGGCTTGATATTTTTTTATATTTTTCAAGAACATTTTTTGTTTCATCCGCATAAATTAGCTAAGGATTTTAAGTTCAAATTTGATGCAAATTTTACAGAAAGTTTTTTTGTTTCAAATGAAAATAACTTAAATATTTTGCATTTTTATGCCAAAAATCCAAAGGGTGCGGTGCTTTTCATACATGGCAATTCGCGAAATTTAAATCACTGGGGTAAATTGGCTCCGATTTTTACGGATTTGGGTTATGATTTTTATGCTTATGATTATCCCGGTTTTGGCAAAAGTAGTGGAAAGATAAAAAGCGAAAAGCAACTATTTTCGGACGCCAAAAATGCCTTGGAATTTGTTAAAAAAGATTTTTTGCCAAACAAAATTATACTTGCTGGACACTCCATGGGAACGGGCATAGCATCAAATTTGCTTTGTAGCGAAAAACTGTCTAATTTGTTACTTTTTGCTCCGTATTTTAGTATGGAGAGTGAAATCGCCCAACTTTCAAAAGTCGTGCCAAATTTTGTAGTCCGCTATCCTATCAGAACTCATGAATTTCTCGCTGGATGCAAGGCGAAAATCACGATAATCCACGGCGATAAAGACAAGCTTATAAAACCTATAAACGGACGATGTTTAGCCAAATTTTTAGACAATGATGACGGGTATTATGAAATTTCTGGTGATCACAATTCAGTACTCACAGATTCACAAAGCTTACAAATTTTAAGTAAAAGATTAAAATTTTAGCTTTATTTGCGAGTTTTTGTTATCAAATTTAGCATTTCTTTAAGGCTTTCGTCGCTTGGATTTGCCTTGATTTTTTCTTGCAAATACTCTAAATCCGCTTCGCCATTTTGCTCCAAAAAGAATTCAAGCGATTTTTTGGCTTTGCTATCTATGATAAGCGAAAAAATATCAACGAATCCCGATTGTGTATAATCTTGTTTTGAATACTCAAATATTTGTTTTATCGCGTCTATATCGTCATTTTGCGTGGCTTTTGCGTAATACGAAGCACAAATTTGAAAACTATCGGCACCGTAATTTTTGCTCCAACGAATAGTGTAATCTTTGCAAAACTCTTTGTCTTTTTCATTTTTGCAGTTTTGCTTTATGAGTTGCAAGCATTTTTCGCTTTGAGGGTCGCTACACTCAGAGTTTGCGTTTAGTTCGTCATATTCTTTTTTAAACTCATCAAACAATTCGCTGGCATTTGCTGTATTTAAAAGCAAAACTAACGAAAAAAGGTACAAGAATCTGTTAATTTTCATTTTTTATCCTAAAAATTTAATGAATTGCTTTAAAATCAAAATTTCTTAGCGATATTTTCAAAAATAGTGTTGCAAATTTTAACTAAAATTTTTTTCTAATTCGCCTTGCAAATCTGAAATTTTAAGCGTTTTTTCGCTTTTATTTTCAAGATCTTTGTAAAAAATTTCGCCATTTTTTAACTCATTTTCGCCAAGGCAAAGAAAAATTTTCGCCATTTTATTGTCGGCGATTTGTAAATGTTTGGCGATTTTTTTCGCTTCGTAACTGATAGTCGTTACAAATTTGCTTCTAAGTTTTGTGCCAAGGGCAAAAACGCTATCAAGCCCGACAGTATCGAGTGCACAAAGGTAAATTCCCTCACGATTTTTACTTTGATTTTTGTTTTTTAATATCTCCATTATTCGCTCTATACCCATGGCAAAACCTATGCCAAAACTAGCTTTGCCGCCTAAAAATTCGACCAAACGATCGTATCTGCCGCCGCCAGCAACCGCACTTTGGGCGCCGATTTCGTTGCTTACAAATTCAAAAGCCGTTTTGCAGTAATAATCAAGCCCCCTAACAAGTTTTGTATCGATCTCGTATTTAACGCCGTTTTGGTCTAGAATTTCTTTTAATTTATCAAAGTCGTCTTTGGCACTTTGGCTTAAATTTTCTATCATTATCGGTGCATTTTGATAAATTTCTTGACATTTTTCGTTTTTGCAGTCAAGCACACGAATAGGATTTAGCTCACGACGTCTTTTGCAGTCCTCGCAAATATTTTGCGAATTTGTATCAATAAATTTAAGCAGTTTTTCTCGATAAAGCGGCATACTTTGGGCATCGCCAAGCGAATTTAGTTTTAAAGTATAGCTGATTTTTAATTCGTTTAAAATTTGTGCAACGAGTAAAATTATACTCGCATCTTCATAAACGCTCTCGACGCCAAAACTTTCGACGCCAAATTGATGAAACTCACGCAAACGCCCTTTTTGTGGGCGTTCGTAGCGAAACATTGAGCCGTGATAAAAAAATCTATAAACCCCGCCCGCCTTATCAAGTTTGTTTTGTATAAAAAAGCGTACGACGCCGGCTGTGCCTTCTGGGCGTAAGCAAACGTCATTTTCGCCCTTGTCTATAAACTGATACATTTCTTTGCCGACTATATCGCTACTTTCGCCGACACTTCGTTTAAAAAGTGCCGTTTCTTCGAGGTGAGGTGTTTTTATAAGAGAAAAGCCGTAATTTTTGGCTACTTTTTCGCAAGTTTTGATGATTTTTTCATAAAGATATCCCTCGTCAAGATACATATCTTTCATACCACGAAGTGAATTTATCATTGTTATCCTTTTGTAAATAAATGGCGGATTTTAGCAAATTTTGCTTTAAAATTTACCAAATTTGCTTTGCTAGGTCGCAATTTGGCTTTTAAAAATATCAAATTTGATGAGTTAAATTTGATGGGCAACCCTGTGGATTTTTGCAATATTTAAAAATTATCAAATTTGGCGTGAAAAATATCAAATTTGGTGCAAAAATTTAGCGAATTTATCAAATTTGATGAGTTAAATTTGATGGGCAACCCTGTGGATTTTTATAAAAAGCAAAAAATATCAAATTTACTTTTGTTTTGTCTCAAATTTGATTTTTGAATTTCATCAAATTTGCTTTGTATTTTAGCCACCCTGTGGATTTTTGCAGGATTTAAAAAATATCAAATTTGGCGTGAAAAATATCAAATTTGATTAGAAATTTTGGCTAAATTCATAAAATTTAGCCAAAAAAATCATGTTATTTTGGGTTTTTGATAAGATCAAGCACTCTTTTTGCTTCATTATCTCTTGTAAAAATTTTGCTGTATTTTTCAAGTTCTGCTATGCCTTGATCTTTTTTGCCAAGGGCGACATAAACCAAACCAAGACCATAATGTGCCGATAAATCATTTAACTCTATGGCTTTTTTAAACATAAGTTCTGAGGCTTGCATATTGTTGGTGTTGGCTAAAAACTGGGCGTATTCGTTGTGAATTTTGCCGTTTTTATCGTATTTTAAAAGTTTTTTGTAGCTGTCAACGGCTTTTGTGCCAAAGTCTTTCATATCGAAGTTGTGAGCCATGACAAAAACTCTTGCCTCGTTAAGATCGAAATAAACTTTTTCGTTGCCTGATAATTTTTCGCTTAATCTCTCGGCTCTTAATACATCAAATAAACGCAAAAGTGCTTGTAAATCTTTGTTTGCTTGGGCTTTGTCGCTTTCGTTATCAAAGGCGACCGGAGAAAACGAAGCGTGTGGATATAAAGCGTCTATGCCTTCAAAAATTTTAGCTATGCTTATGATTTTTTTGCCGTTTTCATCTTGTAAAATCGACTTGGTATCAAAGGCTTGATAGGCTTTTGCAAAGGCTAAATTTAGCAAAACTAATGTTAAAAGAGCGATTTTTTTCATTTTGGATCCTTAAAAAATTTTTGCCATTTTACCTAAATTTTTGTTTAAATTTCTTTTTTTATCAAATTTATATAAAAAATCAAATCACTCAAAGATCAAAAAAGGAATTTCAAGCACATTTCGTATGAGTTTAAATGGTGCAAGTATGGTGTCTGTGGCGACTTGGGTTTGGTATTTTGGCTCTTTTGTGGTGCCGTTAATTTTTATAGCCGTTGTGAGTTTTCTTTCTTTACCGAGCAAAATTTGGTTAATAACGGGAATTTTTTCTATGATAGAACTTGCGTCTTTTAGCACTTCGATTTGCAAATTTATATCAAGAGCGTCAGTGTTAAAATTTATCGTCCCGCCACCGAGTATATCGGCACTTGTTCCGTTTATTTCTATGGCTTTGAGATTTAAAATTTTGTTTTGTTGTTCAAATAAAATTTTGCCATTTTTTGCCGTAAAACCTTTTTGGTTAAAATCTGGCGTGCTAAATGTAAGCAAAGACGGCACGGTGTTTATAAAGGTTAAAAGCTGTTGATACAAAACAAAGTCCGTAAAATAGGTGTCATAAAAACGCACCTCGCCTTTTATGATCTTGCCGTCATTTATGGTTTTTAGTTTGAATTTACCGCCTTCAAAACTTTTTGAACCAAAAAGTTCATTTACCAATTCGCCGTCTATATCACGTGCTTCTATGGTTGTAATGCCGGCGTTTTTGCTTAAATTTATCCGTCCTCCGTAAGCATTTGAGCCGAGTTTTATAAAGTCTTTTTTCGCCCAAACTTGGTATTTGTCAAGTTTTAATGTGGTGTTTGCGTCGTTTATGATGAGATTTGAGTTTTTGGCGTTAAGTTTTGCGGTAATTTCGCCAAGAGTGCTACTAAAATCATTTGTGCTATTGTCATCGGTTTTGATAAGCAAATCAAGTCCGTTTATATCAAGGTCGGCGTTATTTTTATTTAGCAAAAAGCCTAAATATCCGCTTTTACTCGTGCCTTTTATGATATCATTATCAACTTTTATATTAAAATCATCTTTGTCATAAGGCATGAAATTCTTTTTATAAAATGGGGTTTTAAAGCTTAAATTCGTGGCGTTTATATCAAAATGCGTAAAATTTTGTGTATTTACATCAACTTTATCAAATTTGCTAACATTTAAATTTTGTAAAAGTGGGGAATTTTTTATAAGAAAATCGCTAATTTGCAATGAAATTTTTGAAGAATCTCCAAAATTTAAAGCTAGTCCAAAGTCTGGAAAATTTAGTTTGGTTTCGTCATCATTTATATCAAGAGTGGCTTTGAAGTTTTGATTTTTAGCATTTACGACATCGGCGATTTTAAGCGTATTTAACTTGCCATTTATATCGCCGTGTAACTTTTTTGTATCAAGAGTCATATCAACATCGGCGTTAAAAATATCCATAGCAAAATCTTTGGCTTTGATAAGCAAATCGGTGGAATTTTTTAACTCAACGATGGCGTTTTTGACAGAAAAATTTGCGTTTGCTATATCTAAATTTGATTTGTTGATTTTAAAAATTCCATTTGCTTTAACATCTAAATCATTAAATTTGAAATCAAGTGTTAAATCCGTGTCACTAAGTCCGCTTTTTTGTATTATAGGGAGTTTCAAATCGTAATTATTTAAAATTTTATGAACCGAATCATCAAGCATGGCTTTTGTCTTGATATGTATAAAAATTCCCGCATTTTTTTCGCTAAAAATATCGTATATATGGACATTTGAACCGCTTAAATTTTTACCTTCATAGCTTGGCGAATTTATCTTAAAACTAAGACGAGAGTTTTGCAAAGTCAAATTTGCGTCTTTTATTTTAATGGGTGGCACATCGTTACCAAGTGTTACATTTAGATCATAAACTTTGGCTTTTGCATATAAATCATTTAAAAAAAGTTCGTTTTTAGCTAAATTTGCCTTGCCATTTAACTCGATAATATTATAATGTGCCGCTTTTGTGTAACCATATATCCAATTTTTTATTATATTATTTAGTTTGGTTTGTTTTGCTAATTCGTCCATGAAATTTTTTAAGCCAGAAGCGTTGGCATCGTAAATTTTGTAAGTTAATATATCTTTTGTGAGATTAAAATCAAGCTTACCTTTTATCTCATGTGTTACGAAATTTCCTTCA
>JAILCJ010000053.1 GCA_024680445.1 Campylobacter sp. | reverse complement strand
CTATTTTTCTAAATTTTCAAGACGATTTTCAACCCTAGCAAGGACAAATTCCAAAAATTTTAAAGTAAGTCCAAGTCTTTCTTCTAGTTTGTCTTTTGGAATTTCGTTTAAACCTTCAAATAGCACTTCTACACGTTCTTTTAAATTTGTTAAAAAAACTTTTTCGCTATTTATACTTTCGATTTTTTCTTCACTTGGATTTATTTTTTCGCTTTGTAAAGCTGTGCTTTGCGTCAAATTTGATGCTGTTTGCGATACATTATTTTGCGAATTTGCTTGATTTTGAACAAAATTTTTAGCTGAATTTTCATAGGCATTATTTTGATTGCTGGTAGAAAATTTTTCATTTAAAACATTTTGTTGTGAAGGTGAATTTGTAAAATTTTGAGTAGAGTTTTCATAATTAGCATTTGTGTTTTCAAAATTTGCCAAATTTTCACGATTTTTTAAATTTTGAGTTGAATTTGAATAATTAGCATTTGTAAATTCATTTTCAGATGTTTTATAATTTCTTTCGTTTCTGCCATAATTTTCATCAAAATTTTGCTCATCATACGATTTTTCGGTTACTTCTGGTCTTTTGCTTACGCTTTCGTGTATGCTAAAATTTGGTTTTGAAACTACATTTTCGTTTCTTGCCTCTTTTGCCATGTCGCCGATAGCATTTAGTTCGGCTGTGATTTCTTCTATAGTAATTTTTGAAATTTCGTCAATCTTTTTCATAAATTTATCAACCACCTTTTAAATTCGTAAATTTCTTCTTTGCTTTGCATTTTTACAAAAAAATCTTTCATCTGCTCATTTGCGATTTTTCGGCTCTGTCGCATACCGCTAAGTCGTCTAATGGCTGCAAGAGCATCTTTATCGGCAGGATTTTTTTTGAGTATATTTTTATATACTTCAAGTGCGTCGTCTTTTAAGCCTTGAGACTCGTAAATAAGGGCTTTTGTGATAGTATCAAGCATTGTTTATAAGTCCTGCGATGATAGAGCCTATTTCGCTTGTAGAGCAAATTTCTTTGGCTCCATAAGCTGCTATATCTTTGGTGCGATAACCTTGTGCAAGTGCTTGTTTGACAGCTTTTTCAACACAAAGTGCCGCCTCGTCTTCGTTTAGAGCGTATCTAAGCAACATTGCCGCACTAAGTATAGTTGCTATCGGATTTGCTATACCCTGCCCTGCGATATCTGGTGCAGAACCATGAATTGGCTCATATATGCCAACCTTTCCACCTATGCTGGCACTTGGTAAAAGTCCGATAGAACCGGTAATCATACTCGCCTCGTCACTTAAAATATCACCAAATAAATTTTCTGTAAGTATAACGTCAAATTGTTTTGGACATCTTACAAGTTGCATGGCGGCGTTATCGACATACATAAATTCCAAGCTTATATCTGGGTAATTTTTTGCGACTTTGCTTACAACTTCACGCCAAAGTTGGCTAGTTTCAAGGACATTTGCCTTATCGACTAAACAAACTTTTTTCTTTCGTTTTCGTGCAGCCTCAAAGGCTATCTTGGCTATACGTTCGATCTCGTCTACTGAATAAACCATGGTATTAAAAGCATGGTCTTCATGTTTTTCACGTGGTTTGCCAAAATATATTCCGCCTGTTAATTCACGAATAACTAAAATATCGACATCTTGAAGCACCTCGGCCTTTATAGTGCTAGCATTTACAAGTTCATCATAAATCACGGCTGGACGCAAATTCGCAAACGCATCAAGTTCTTTTCTGATCTTTAACAAACCGCTTTCAGGACGCAAATGTCTAGGCAATTTATCCCATTTTTCACCGCCTATGGCTCCAAAAAGTACAGCGTCGCTTGATTTTGCACTTTGTAGTGTTTCGTCTGGTAATGGTTCGCCAAAAACATCATAAGCAGCACCGCCCATTAAGCGATGTTCATAATCGATAGAAAATGAAAATTTATCAGCAACTGCGTCAAGGACTTTTATAGCTTCCTCTACTATCTCGGGTCCGATTCCATCGCCCTTTATGACACAAATTTTATATCTTTTCATAATTTTTTACCTTTATTTTATATTTGATTTTGCGTACTCTATAAGTCCGCCAGTTTTTAAAAGTTTTTGCATAAAATCCGGTATAGGATGAAATTTGTATTTTTTACCATTTGTAACATTTTGTATAAGTCCGTTGTCTATATCAACTAAAAGTTCATCACCTTGTGAAATTTCATCTGTTTCGTTGATTTCTAGTATCAAAAGACCGGTATTAAAGCTGTTTCTATAAAAAATTCTTGCAAATGATTTTGCTATAACAACACTTACTCCAGCGGCTTTTAATGCAAGCGGGGCATGTTCACGACTACTTCCACAGCCAAAATTTTCCCCTGCCACTATGATATCGCCGGGTGAGAATTTTTTAGAAAAATCAGGATCTGCGTCCTCCATTATGTGTTTTGCGAGTTCTTTTTCATCAGAAGTGTTAAGATAACGAGCAGCTATGATAATGTCTGTATCGATATTGTCTGCGAATTTCCAAACCTTTGAAGTTTGCATATATAAACCTTAGTAAAAAAATTTTGGAGATTTTAGCGAAACTTTGCTAAATATAAGTTTTTATATGAAATTTGAGCGAAAATTTAAGTCAAAATCGTGTAAATTTTGACAAAAAATTATAATTTCAATGCAAAATTTAAAGCTTTTGATAAGAAAATAAGATG
>JAILCJ010000019.1 GCA_024680445.1 Campylobacter sp. | reverse complement strand
CAATGCCCAAAATCGCATTAATTACAAACCAACCCTACGCCACTGTATTCAAATTTGCCATGATTTATATTGTATTTTGTAAAATCACTTTTTTTAATTTCGTTTTTTATCATACTATAAGCATTGTGTATAAGCAAAACAATAATTAATAAATATTTCCAATAATCGCCAAAAATAAACTGGGCGAACTTAAACGTCATAAGAGCAAAAGATAATATTAACAATACTATCGTAAAACTTTTTACAAAACTTAATATACTATTTTCATGTTTATCATCTTTTATATCACTTAAAAGTAGTGTTCCAAAACCAGCCACTTACTCAACTCATGCCTATATGTTTTAATAGCGTTTGAACTAATTGCCCTATTGCTCCAACCAAGTTTTATTGAGTTTAATAATACGAGCCTATTTTATCTCAAAGAATTTCTAATATAGTTTATATAAGCTTTTATATTTGGCATTTCGGTATAAAGGTCGCTTTGCCAGCCGTGTCCGGGATAAAGGATAAAATTTTGTTTTATAAGCATGGCTTTTTCAAGACTTTTTAGCATATCTTCTGCATTAGAAAATTCAAAATCCCAACGCCCAACGCTATCTTTAAACAAAAAATCCCCACTAAAAAAAATATCATTGATTTTTATCATACAAGAGCCCGGCGTATGTCCCGGAAAGTGCATAAAAGAAAATTCAAATTCCCCAATTTTAACCTCTCCCTCATCCACGCAAAAATCAGGCGAAAAACACTCATAACCCATAGCAAAAACATCGTTTTTACACATAAAAGCATCATTTTTGTGTATATACACCGGCAAATTCAAACTATTTTTTAAACTCGCACAATCATATATATGATCAAAATGCCCATGTGTCAAAAGTATGGCAAGCGGAGATTTCGCATTTTCGATGACCCACTCAAAAGCTCCGTCACCTGGATCGATGATAAGAGAATTTTTATCACTACTTATGATATAACAATTCGTAACACACTCACCAAAGGATTTTTTTATGATTTGAATTTCTTTCATTTTAAAGTCCTTGGAAGAATTTTTATTGATTGTAACAAATTTTCACTAATAAGACAAAATAAAATGCCTTTAAAAGTTTTTTAAAAGAAACTTTAAAGATAGTATTAATATAATTAGGCAAAATATTTTATTTTAAAGACAAAAGTGTGAGAAATTATGAGTTAATAAAGCAAAATTTACTAACTTTTTTAAACAAAAGCTTAGAACAAACTGGAGCAAAAAATTTGCTCGTTGGAGTTAGTGGCGGTCTAGATTCAGCTGTCGTTGTTACCCTATGCAAGCTCGCAAATCCTAACACTTACGCACTTTTGATGCCAACGATAAATTCAGATATCAAAAATCTAAATGACGGCATAAATCTCTGTAAAAACTTAAATATAAATTTTAAAATTATAAATATAGATAAAATTTTATCTAGCTATGAAAATAGCATAAGCGAAAAATTAAACAAACTTCGTTATGGAAATTTAAGTGCAAGAGTAAGGATGTCTTTGCTATATGATTATTCAGCAAGTATCGATGCTATCGTAGTTGGCACGAGTAACAAAAGCGAACTAATGCTTGGCTATGGCACGATTTTTGGAGATTTAGCTTGTGCGATAAACCCTATCGGAGAATTATATAAAAGCGAAATTTTTGAATTTGCCAAAACGCTTGGAATCGATGCAAATATCATAAATAAAGCACCAACTGCTGATCTTTGGCAAGGTCAAAGCGATGAAGCCGACTTAGGTTATAGCTATGAAAAACTTGATAGCGTGCTTAAATTTATAGAAGAAAACGGCGAAAATATTCAAATTTTATATGAAAATTTTAATGACAAAAAGCTAGTCGATACGGTAACTTCTCGACTTAGAAAAAACAAATTTAAAAGACACATGCCAATAATCGCGGCATTATAAAGGACAAACATGGAAGAAATCAGCTTTTACAGGCCAACCATAGATGAACGCGATCATGAGCTTATCCAAGAGGCACTTTACAACCCAAATTCCCATATGGTTGAGCGTCTAGAAGAAAAAGCTCAAGATTTTTTTGGAGCAAAACATGTTATCAGCACCAACAATAGTGCCGCCGCACACCACCTAAGTCTTTGTGCCATGGATATCAAGCGAGGCGATAAATTTATTTGTTCGGTCAATGCTTTTCCTAGCATAGCACAAGCTGTAAGACAATTTGACGCCGAACCGATTTTTGTTGATATAGATGAAGAAGACTTTGGTTTAAGCCCAAAAGCCCTTCGTATCGCACTTGAAAAATACAATCACAAAAAACTAAAAGGCATTTTTCTTAACCATGTAGCCGGTCAAAGCGTTGAGTTAAGCGAAATTTATCAAATCGCAAAAGAATACGGCATAGCAGTGCTTGACGATGCAAACCGTGCCCTTGGCTTAACCTATAAAGGTAAAAAACTTGGCAACCACAGTTCGCTTTTATCGACTTGCCAGATAAATTCTCAACTCAAAGAGCCAGTTGCAGCGGCTGGTTTTATAATTACAAATGATGATGATATCGCACAAAAAGCTAGATTGTTACGAAATTACGCAATCACAAACGGCATAGACAAGTACGGAAATTTAAGCTATATCTACGATGTTACCGATATCGGCGTAAAATACGACATTACCAAAATAAACGCCGCCTATGCTATCGCTCAAATAGAAAAAGACGATAAACTCATCAAAAGACGTCAAGAAATAGCCAAAATTTACGATAGCGAACTTAAAGACTGCCCGCACCTTACAACGCCTGTAAAAAAACGCGATCACATTTATACCCAATATATCATAAAAATAGACAAAAACAGAGACGGCTTTGCTAGAACCTTGCTAGAACGCGGTATAAACACATCTTTGCACTATATACCTATACATTTACTAAGTTATTACAAAAACAAATACGGCTTAAAGGTAAATGAGTTTCCAAATGCGTTAAAATCGTATCAGCAGATACTTTCTATACCGATTTACAATGTCATGACAGACGCACAAATCGAGTATATGATAAAAGAAATCAAAGACATAGCACGCAACCGTGTTTAAAAATTTTAATTTTCATCTTTGGGCGAACGAATATTTTTATCGCCCAAAACCCACTCAAAAGCTCGTTTCTATCATACTTTTGCCCCTTAGCCTACTCTATGCCTTTATAATCATCTTAAAAAAATTTTTTATAAGACCAAAAGACTTTGGCATAAAAATCATAAGCGTAGGCAACTTGATACTTGGCGGAAGTGGTAAAACTCCTTTATGCATAGCCATAGCAAATGAATTTCAAGGCGGAGTGATAATTTTAAGAGGCTATAAACGCACTTCAAAAGGTCTTGTAAAAGTTTGCGAAAACGGAAAAATTTTGGTTGATGTTTCTCAAAGCGGAGACGAGGCCATGGAGTATGCAAAATGCGTAAAAAACGCAAATGTTATAGTTTGCGAAAAGCGAGAATTAGCCATAGCAGAAGCCAAAAAAATGGGTGCAAGATACATTTTACTAGATGACGGATTTGGCAAATTTCACATAAACAAATTTGATATTTTGATAAAACCAGCAGACGAACCAAGTTCAAATTTTACGATACCAAGCGGAATTTATAGATATCCAAAATATTTTTACAAATTTGCTGATTTTATAGCTTTACAAAATGTAACACATTTTAGAAAAAGCGAAATTTTACAGCCAACAAATAAAATGGTTTTGCTTACCGCCATAGCAAATCCTATGCGACTTAGCCAGCATTTTGACGCAACGATAACCCAGTATTTTTATCCAGATCACTATGCATTTAAAAAAGCAGAACTCGAAGAAATTTTGCAAAAACACGAAGCTACTTCACTTTTAGTAACCCAAAAAGATCTCGTTAAAATCGAAAATTTCGAGCTACCATTATCAATTATCACATTAAAAACAACTCTTAGCGATGAATTTAAAGCACTTTTGAGCCAAGCCTTGCTATAATCGCCAAAATTTTTAAAGGACATATATGACAAATCCCGCTCAAACAGCAGATGTTATCATCAAAGCTCTGCCTTATATACAAAAATTTCGCAATAGAATTTTCGTCATAAAATACGGTGGCTCCGCACAAATTGACGACGAACTAAAAAATGATTTTGTAAAAGATATAGCCTTACTTCAATTAGTCGGCTGCAAAGTTGTCGTTGTGCATGGTGGCGGCAAAAAGATAAATTCTTATCTTGATAAACTTCAAATCAAAAGTGAATTTAAAGACGGACTAAGAGTTACAGATAAAGACGCCATAGAAGTCGTTGAAATGGTGCTTAGTGGCAATATCAACAAAGAAATCACCGCCCTTTTAAACAAAAACGGAGCAGCAGCCATCGGAGTAAGCGGAAAAGATGCAAGACTGCTTAGAGCAAAGATTTTAGACAACGGCAAATACGGCTTTGTCGGCGAAATAGAGCAAGTAAATACCTATGTTATCAATGGCTTGCTCGATAACGGACTTATCCCCGTCATCGCCCCTATCGCAACAGACGAAAATGCCAACAGCTACAACATAAACGCCGATTTATGTGCTAGCAAGGTCGCAAGTGCCCTAAAAGCGGAAAGAGTGATATTTTTAACCGATACCAAGGGGATTTTAGGAGCCGACGGCAAACTTATAAGTAAGCTAAACGAAAGCCAAATTACCGAACTTAAAGAAAAAGGCGTGATAAGCGGTGGCATGATACCAAAGGTCGACGCCGCCTTGCAAAGCGTAAAAAATGGAGTCAAAAACGCCCACATACTTGATGGCAGAATTTCACACTCACTCTTGCTTGAACTCTTTACAGACGACGGCATAGGCTCGATGATAAGAGAAAAATAATGTCACAAAGACAAATATTTAAAATCAAAAATGTTAAAAAAACTTTTTCAAATTTGATAAATATCGCAAAATTTAAAAACAAATTTGAATTTCAAGCCAAACTAGAAGTAAAATTTATATAAAGGTTACAAAATGAAACTTACTCAAACAAGATTACAAGAAAAAGAAAAGGCACAAGAAGTCTATCTTAGTGACGCCCTACTCTCTCCAAGCTCGGCTCACGGCGGATTATATGCACCACAAAATTTACCCACCGTTAGTAGCGAAAAATTCGCCGAACTTGCCAAGCTTAACTACGACGAATTAGCACTTTATATCATTAAACTTTTTGATTTTGACATTAAAGATGAAATTTTTAAACAAGCCATAAAAAGATATAAAAATTTTGATAAGCCAAACGAGCCAGTTGAGTTTAAAAAACTAGATGAAAATTTATACATAAACGAGCTATATCACGGCCCAACAAGAGCCTTTAAAGACATGGCACTTCAACCTTTTGGCGAAATTTTAAGCAAGCTTGCAAGCGAAAAAAAAGAAAATTATCTCATCATGTGTGCTACTTCTGGTGACACTGGTCCTGCCACGTTAAAAACCTTTGCTAATTGTGCAAATATTAAAGTCGTTTGCCTTTATCCAGCACTTGGAACAAGTGAAGTTCAACGCCTTCAAATGGTCTGTATGCAAGGCGAGAATCTAAAAACCATAGGCATTAATGGCAACTTTGATGATGCCCAAAGAGCTTTAAAAAGCTTGCTTGCAAGTGAAAAATTTAAGTCAGAATTAGCCAAAAACGAACTTAAACTAAGTGCAGCAAATTCCGTAAATTTTGGTAGAATTTTGTTTCAAATCATCTATCATATCTACGCTTATACAAGGCTTTTAAAAGACGGACTTAAACACGATGAAAGCTTTGATATCATCGTGCCAAGTGGGAATTTTGGTAACGCTCTTGGTGCTTACTATGCCAAAAAAATAGGAGCAAAAATAGACAAAATAAAAATAGCCTCAAACGCAAATAAAATTCTCACCGAATTCTTTACAACCGGCATTTACGATATTTCAAACAAAAAACTTATCAAAACCATAAGTCCAGCCATGGATATCTTGATAAGTTCAAATGTAGAAAGATTGCTTTTTGATAAATTTGGTGCAAAACGCACAAAAGAACTCATGGACGAACTAAATAACAAAAAATGTTACAAACTTACTCAAAATGAATTAGCCGAACTTCAAAAAGATTTTCAAGCTGAATTTTGTACAGATGACGAGTGCGAAAAATACATAGCACAATGGATCAAAAAAGGCGTTGCTATCGATCCGCACACGGCAACTTGCTTAAAAATGGTCGATAAAAAACGCACAACCGTCGTTACTTCTACCGCACACTGGGTCAAATTTGCTCCAAGCATGTTAAAGGCTTCAAATATCAAAGCAAATAACGAAAAAGACGCTCTATCAAATTTGGCTAAAAAATTTGGCGAGAAAGTCCCTGAAAGCATAATGTTACTTTTTGAAACTCCTGTACTTCATCCAGATGTTATAGATCAAGATCAAATAGAAAATAAAATTTTAGAGTGGATAAAAAAATGATTATCATACCAGCCAGACTTGCCTCAACAAGATTCGCAAACAAAATTTTATGCGATATAAACGGAGTGCCTATGTTTGTTGCAACCGCAAAAAGAGTTAGCCAATGCGATGATGTCGTGGTTGCTGTTGATGATGAAAAAGTTTTACAAATAGCAAAACAGCACGGACTAAAAGCCGTTATGACCGCACAAAATCACCAAAGCGGAACCGATCGCATACGCGAAGCTTGTGAAATTTTAGGACTTAATGACGAAGAAATCATCATCAATGTCCAAGCGGACGAACCCTTTATAGAAACAGAAAACATAACCAAATTTAAAGCATTTTGCGAAGAAAATCGCAACAAAGCCTTTATGTTTTCGTGCTACAAATGCATAGATGACGAATTTGCAGATGATAAAAATTTAGTCAAAGTCGTATGCGATAAAACAGGTTTTGCTTTATATTTTTCACGCTCACGAATACCTTTTAATCGCAATCATTGCGACACTTACAAGGCCCATCTTGGCATTTATGCTTACAGCGTAAAAAGTCTTAACGAATTTTGCAAACTCGAATATTCAGAACTTGAAAATACCGAAAAACTCGAACAACTTAGAGCCTTAGAAAATGGCAAAAAAATAGCCATGCTAGAAGTAAAAAGCGAAAGTATAGGCATAGATAGCCCAGACGACCTTAAACGCGCCCTAGAAAAATTTTGCAAATAGCAAAATATCAAATTTGATTTTTTACATGAAATTTCATTTTATTATGAAATTTCTAAAAATTTTGTTTTAAATTTGATAAATACCTTACACGCAAAAACAATAAAGTTATCAAATTTGATGCAATTTTATC
>JAILCJ010000198.1 GCA_024680445.1 Campylobacter sp. | reverse complement strand
TATGTATACTAGAAATTTCGTCTTTGGCGTTGATATATAAGACTTTAAAATCGCTCTTGCCTAGAAATTCTTGCATGATATTTTGTACTTTTAAAAGATACTCTATGCCACGAGCTTCGATTTTATCGCTTGTGGCTCGGTTTTTTAGCCTAAGTTTTAGTAAATTTTCATCCGTGCTAAAAAATATAATTTTATCAGGCAAAATGCCATCAAGAGCAAATTTATTTAGGGCAAAAAGCTCATCAAAACTTAAATTTTCATCATTTGCCTTGGCGTAAGCTATGCCAGAAACAAAGCCTCTATCGCTTAAAATTATCTTGTCTTGATTTTTTTGCAAAAGTTTTTTTGCATGTTCGGCACGATCTGCTAAAAATAGCAAAAGTTCGGCTTTTTTTGATAAATTTATCTCATTTTCTAGTAAAATTTTTCGCACATATACGCCAAGCTCACTACCGCCCGGTTCTTTCGTGATAATGCAGTCTTTACGAGAGTTTGCGAGCAAATTTATTTGGGTGCTTTTGCCAACGCCGTCTATCCCTTCAAATAAAATATACATTTTTAAGCCTTGAATTTTTTAAAGTTAAAATTTATCAAATTTGATAAAAAAATGTCTAAAAATTGCGAATTTCTAGCGATTTTATAAAAAAATTTTTGCAAATCCAAAGGGTAAAAAAACGCAAAATTTTTAAACATTTTTGCCCTTTAAAAGCCCTAAAATTTCACTTGGCACTAGCTTATTAACTTCGCCTCCGTGTTGTAAAATAGAGCGAACGATAGAACTTGAAATAAAAGCGTTTTTAAGATTTGGCATGAGATAAATCGTTTCAAATTCGCTCCAAAGTGTGGCGTTTGCATAGCCCATTTGCAGTTCGTATTCAAAGTCGCTCACCGCCCTAAGTCCGCGAATCACGACATTTACGCCCTTTGATTTTGCAAAATCTACAAGCAAATTATCAAAACCGCAAACCTCGATATTGCTTAAATTTTGTGTAGAAATTTCAACCATTTTAATTCTATCATCAAGCGAAAATGCAGGGTTTTTGCTCTCATTTTGAGCAATTGCGACTATTACATGATCAAAAATTTTTATCGCTCTTTTTATAACGTCTAAATGCCCGTTTGTAATCGGGTCAAAAGTGCCCGGATATATGCAGATTCTAGGCATTTTCTCGCTGTTTGCTTGTGGCATAAATATCCTTTGAAATTGTTATGATTTAAAATCCGTGCTGATTATATAAAATTTATGCAAAAAAAACGCTTGTTTTAAGTCAAAAATCAAATTTGATAAACTCAGCCCTGCCACCTTTTATATAGCTCGTTTGGAATTTTTGCAAGGTCAAGCCATTTGCCAAGTATAAAATTTTGAATATCTTGTATGTTTTTTGCTTGATAATAATCCCCATAAACAGGCGGAGCGACGATAACGCCATAAGATGAAAGTTTTGTCATTTGCTCTAAAACCAAGGTTGAAAAGGGCATTTCTCGAACACCTAAAATAAAATTTAGCCTTTGTTTTAAGGCAACGGCTGCCACGCGAGTGATGAGAGTATCGGCGATTCCGCAAGAAATTTTTGCCAAAGTATTAAGCGAACACGGAGTTATAAAAAAGGTGTCGCATAAAAACGAACCAGAGGCGATAGGTGCCCAAATTTCGCTATCATCATAAAAGATGACATTATCTTTTTTGCTTAAATAGCTTAAAATTTCTATCAAATTTGGATCGTTTTGAAGTGATGTGGGATTTGAGTTTAATAAATTTTTGTTTTGCATAAAATTTTCAAAGTCTATGCCTTTTTCGTGTTTTAAAACGATTTTTGCATTTTGGCTGATGATGCAGTGAGTTTCGCAGCTTTTTGCAAGCTCATAAAGCATTTTAAATCCAAGCCAAACACCGCTAGCTCCGCTTATAGCTAAAATGACTTTTTTCATATTTAACCTTTTTATAATTCATCAAATTTGATTTTGTTTTTCTATCAAATTTGATTTTATTTTTTTATCAAATTTGATTTAGTTTCTATCAAATTTGATTTTTAAAATTCGTCAAATTTGATCTCGCAATTTTTGTATCAAATTTACCTTATCACCACTTCTTTTGGCGAGGTTATCGTGGCTTGATAACTTTTATTGTCCTTGCTTTTAACCCTTATAGTATCGCCTAAATTCCCGCTTTGCATGGCACTAACTTCGGTTATGATATTTAAACCGCCGTCTTGTATGATGGCATTTAATTTATCGCCTTTTCTTACCAAATTTATCTCTTCAAAATGCCGTGATAGCAGGATTTCACCGCTTTTTATCACAGTTTTTGAGATAAGTTTTTGTCCGCTCACCCTTAATGAGGCGTGATTGTATTCGTCAAAATCAACTTGCGAAGTCGTGTAGTCAAGAAAACTTAGCATGTGTTTTTGCTCGATTTGTTTAAGCGAAACCAAAACAGGCATTTTTGCCCTAAATTTGTAGCGAAATGGGATAGTTTTAAGGCTAAAATCACCAGATTCGAAATTTGCCCTAAACGAACCCTTTGACTTTAAAATTTTAGCAGATGCAATGCTATCAAATTTGTATAACTCAAAATCGCTATCTAAGGTGTTTTGCGGTGTTATTTCAAGTCTTTCAACCGTGATTTGCGGATATTTATCAGCTAAAATTTGCAAAAATCTTTCTTGCATATGATCAAGATTGGAGCAGTTGCGAACAAAGGCGACATATCCGCCACTTTTATCGGTAAAACTTTTGAAATTTGCCTTTAAAATTTCGCTTAGATTTTTCATTTCGATTTTTGCAGCTTTTCTTGTTTTTAAGTCCAAAATTTCATTATCTTCACCTTCAAAACCAAAGGTGCTAAGTCTGATGTATTGAGAATCGACACAATACATTGGATAAATATCGAAAGCATAAAGTTTGGGAATAAAAAATAAAAGTAAGAAAAAAATGGAGCGGGAAACGAGATTCGAACTCGCGACCCCAACCTTGGCAAGGTTGTGCTCTACCCCTGAGCTATTCCCGCAGTTAAAATGAAGTTGGCATTGTATCACTTTTTACTCCGTTTGTCAAGAAAATTTGATGACTTTTATGCTTGAATTTGCTAAAATTTTATCCATGCTTGGCTCGGAGATAAAAAAGGCGTTACTTTTTGTAAGCGGTTTTATCATGCCTGAAGCAAATTTGTTTTCATCTGTAACGCAAAATTTTACACTGCCGTTTTGATCAAGCAAGGTGCCTAAAACTACATTTGCTTTGCCCGGTTTTAGCCTTATATCGCTTGCTAATACGGCGTTTTTATACTCATGCTTTTTACCATTTAAGCATGGCAAAACAAATAAAAAAGCACAAACAAACATCGCCAAAGGGTTGCCCGGCAAGACAAAAACCAAATTTTTTTCGTTTTTATATGCCTTGCAAGGTTTGCCCGGTTTTATGTTTAAATGTGTGAAAATTTCTTTATATCCAAGCTCGTTAAGGGCGGTTTTCATATAGTCCGCTTCCCCAAAACTAGCCCCGCCTGAACATATCAAAACATCAAAATTTTGCGAATTTTTGATGGCATTTTTTGTTTGAAACAAATCATCTTTAAGTATGCCAAGATAGTCTGAAAAATAGCCAGATTCTTTTAAAAGTGCCATCAAAGCAAAGGCGTTTGCGTTATAAATTTCAAATTCATCCGCCTTTTGCCAAGGTTCTTTTAGTTCGTTACCGCTTGAAAATATAGCGATTCTAGGGCGTTTATACACATTAACTTCGGCTATGCCTTGTGCTGCTAAAAGCATGATGTCGGCTGCTTTTAACTCTCGCCCTTTTTGTAAAAGTATTTCGCCAGATTTTATCTCTTCGCCCATTTTTCTGTGTCCGTCACCAAATTTAAGTGATTTTGTTGGATAAATTCTGTCCTTTAAAATCTTTGCGTCTTCTAGCCTTATAACGCACTCAGCACCTTTTGGAAACATAGCCCCTGTCATTATCTTGACACACTCACCGCTTTTTATGCTAAGGCTTTTTTTATCTCCGGCAAAGATTTCACCCCTAAGCAAAAAGCCGTTTTGTCCTTCTTCAAATTTGACGGCATATCCGTCTAATGCGGAGTTATCAAAGCTTGGTACATTTCGTTTGGCTATGATATCTTGACTTAAAATTTCGCCCAAAGCCTCTTTTAAATTTACTAGCTTTTCGCTTTTAAATTTGATACTCAAAAGTGCGTCTAGGGCGTCGTTTACTTGCATTATTCGCTAAGCCTTTTTATGTCTGCACCAAGGACTTTTAGTTTGATCTCTAAATTCTCATAGCCCCTATCTAAGTGATAAATTCTATGCACCTTTGTCGTGCCGTTTGCTACAAGACCGGCTAAAACTAAGGCTGAACTTGCTCGCAAATCAGTTGCCATAACGTCCGTTGCGTTTAATTTTTTGCCACCATAAACGCTTGCTATATGGCCGTTTAAGCGAATATCAGCACCCATGCGAGATAGTTCGCTCACATGCATAAAACGATTCTCAAACAATCTTTCATCTATGACGCTAACGCCGTTTGCGACCAAAGAAAGTGCCATAAATTGTGCTTGCATATCGGTTGGAAAGCCCGGATATTCGGTAGTGATAATCTCGCAAGGACTTATCTTTTTAGCCGGTAAAATCGTGATCTTATCATCTGAAATTTCAAAAGAAAAACCCATTTTTTCAAATTTTTCAAGCACAGCTGCAAGGTGTGCTGGTTGGGCATTTGTAATGGTGATTTTTGAATTTGTGATAGCACCGGCACAAAGATAGGTTCCAGCCTCGATTCTATCAGCTATAACGGTGATTTTTTTGATATCAAGAAGTTTTTGCGAACTTCCGTCGATGATAAGTTCATTTGTGCCTATGCCTTCGATTTTAACGCCACTTTGAGCTAAAATTTCGCAAATTTGAACGACTTCCGGTTCTTTTGCGACATTTATGAGATGAGTTTGTCCGTGTGCAAGGGCGGCTGCCATGATGATATTTTCGCTACCAGTTACGGTGATTTTGTCAAAAACGATTCTTGCACCTTTTAAGCCTTTTGGCGCACTAGCTACTACATAACCTTCTTTTATTTGTATATTTGCACCCATTTTTTCAAGAGCACTAAGGTGTAAATCAATAGGTCTTTGCCCTATCGCACAACCGCCCGGCAAACTTACTTCGCATTGTCCAAAACGCGCAAGTAATGGGCCAAGCGTGAGTATGGACGCACGCATTTTGCGGACGATATCATAATTTGCTATGGTCGAATTTACGCTACTTGTATCTATGCTTAATTTATTTTGTTTACCAAATTTGCATTTTGCACCAAGATTCGTTAGAAGTTGAACCAAGGTTTTTATGTCGGCGACAAAGGGGACATTTGTGATTTTTACTTGATTTTTTGAAAGTAAAGTCAAGGCGATGATAGGCAAGGCGGCGTTTTTTGCACCGCTGATTTTTACTTCGCCACTAAGTTTTTTTCCACCTGAAATTTCGAGATAATCCATATTTTTCCTTTAAATGTAAAGCAAACATTATAATAATTTTTTGCTTATATTTGCTTTTATTAGCTTTAACTTGCTAAAATGGCGAAAATTTTTTTCTGGATTAAAATTTTATGAGAAATTTACTTCTACTTTTTTTAACTTTATTTATGACGGCATGTTCATACAAACCGCTAGATATTATATTTGGTAACGATAAAGGGACGGTACAAGAAATCGACGAGCAAGAGTATGAATCGAAATTAGAGATTTTAAAAGAATTCGATCTTGACGAATATGTAGGCACAAAAACCGCTTATGATTGTTCGAGTTTTGTTTCTTTGGTAAACAAAAAGCATGACAATCGCTTTTACGAAGAAGACGATGTGGCAAATTTTTACGATAGAAGCGGTAGAAAGTCAAAAGCGATTTACAACCTTTACGCAGATTCTGGACGCATAGTTTTTGACGATCCAAATGCTGGGGATTTGATATTTTTTTCAGATACTTTTAGCAAAAAATCAAGATGGAAAAACGATAGCGAAAACATCACTCATGTTGGCATAGTAACAAAGGTTTATCCGGATGAGAGCGTAGAATTCGTGCATTATGCAAACAAAATCATAAAAGTCGGTTATATGAATTTAAATAAAAAAAATACCTTTAAAGGCAAAAATAAAATAGAAAATTCTTATATCGTCGACTGTAAAAGTTTTAACATAGACTGCCTTTCATCAAGCCATTTTGCAGGATATGGCAGGGTTAAATGAAAGCAGTTTTTGCACTGATCGCAGCGAATTTACTTGTTTTTGCTTATTTTAGTTTTGATGATTTTTTATATCCCTATCTTGCGTTAAATATCGGATTTTTGCGTTTTGGCTTATATCATCAAGTGCTAAGTTCTATGTTTTTACACGCAAATTTGGCACACATCGCCATGAATATGGCTGTGCTTTATAGCTCTGGAGTCATGCTTGAAAATCGTATCGGCAACTTTAAATTTTTACTTTTTTATCTGCTTTGTGGCGTGGCTACTTCGTTTTTAAGCTTTTTTTATATATATTTTTTCGATGAAAATGTAATGATAGTCGGTGCTAGCGGTGCCATATCTGCCGTGCTTGGAGCCATAGCATATCTGGGCGATAAACAAAGTGCAAAGGGCTTATTTTTGGCACTTTTGTTAATGAGTTTTGCTCCTTTGCTTTTTGGCGAAAATATCGCATGGTATGCCCATCTCATCGGCTTTGGTTTGGGTTTTTTATATGCTAAGATTTTTTTTAAGGTTTAAAAGTGGATTTTTTTGAAAATGTGTATGAAATTTTAAATTGCGGTGACAAAGAGCTTAAATTTTCAAAATTTGCACAATTTTATGAAAATTACAAAAAAAGCGAGATAAATTTTACTAGAATTTCTCCGCCAAAAGCTCTTGTAACACCGAGTTACGCTTCTTTTTGCGAGTATGTAAGTATGCGTGAACTAAACAAAAAAAATAAAAAATGCGATAAACAAAAGGCTTTTTTGCACTCTATCGCTCACATAGAATACTGTGCAGTAGATATAGCCCTTGACGCTGCATATCGATTCGATGGGCTTAGTCGTGAATTTTACGATGACTGGTTAGAAGTTGCCGAAGATGAGATAAGGCATTTTAAAATGATAGAAAAATTGCTTAATAAAACAGGTGTAAAATACGGAGAAATGCTGGTTCACGACGGACTTTTTGTAGCCTTGCAAAAAACGCAAAACTCTCTTTTGCAGCGTATGGCACTCTTGCCAAGATACATGGAGGCAAACGGACTTGACGCAAACGCCCATATCATCAAAAGGCTTGAAAATGAGGGCGAACCTGAACTTTTGGAGACCTTGCACATCATACTCGAAGAAGAAGTTAGCCATGTTAGCAAGGGGGATAAATGGTTTCGCTATGCGTGTGAAAAATCAGGACATAACACGGACGAATACATAAATATAGTTCGAAATTTATATCCAAATTCCTTTCGCACATGTAGGGAGTTAAACGAAAAAGACCGCCTTAGAGCAGGTTTTAGCAAAGAAGAAATCAATACCATAAAAGGATTAGCCAAATGAAAAAAATTTATTTTATAAGGCATGCAAAAGCCGAACAATTTTGTGAAAGTATGAGAGACTTTGACAGGGAGATAAACGAGCGTGGCAAGAGTGACGCCAAGCTTATGGCAGAGGTTTTGCGTGACAAATTTAAAGACATAAGTGCCGTTTTTAATTCGGACGCAAAAAGATGTATGCAAACTACAAAAATCTTTGTTGAAGGTTTGGGTTTGAAAGTCGAGCCAAAAAAGGTGTCTAGTTTTTACAGTGCAAATGCAAGGCAAATTTTGGACTTTATAAAATCCCTTGATGAAAGTTTAAAAAACATTGTGATAGTAGGTCATAATCCAGCTATAACTGAAATTTGTGAAATTTTAAGCGATTCAGTCATAGGAAATATCCCAACAAGTGGCGTTTTTTGTATCAAATTTGATGGAGAATTCAAAGAACTTAAAGACGCAAAAGGCGAGGTTGAATTTTTTGAATATCCAAAAAAATATAAATAAAATTGAAAATAGATTTGAAAATTTTTAAAAAAGGATGAAATATGAGTACAGGACTTATAATTATAGGAATTTTAATCGTTGTTGCTATTTGGATAGCCGGTATATATAACAAATTGGTAGCTTTGCTAAATGAGGCTAAAAATGCTTTTGCACAAATAGATGTTCAACTTAAACGAAGGTATGATTTGATACCAAATTTGATAGAAGTTGTTAAAAAATACATGGCTCATGAAGAAGGTGTCTTGCTAAAAGTGGTAGAGGCTCGAAATAAAGCAAGTAAGGCTTTGGATAATGTTGAAAAAAATGGAACAGATAGTAAAAATATGCAAGATTTGAGCAAGGCTGAAAGTGAAGTTTCTTCGGCTTTAAAGGGTTTGAATATTCAAGTCGAAGCTTATCCGGATTTAAAAGCAAATCAAAATATGATGCAATTTAGTGAAGAATTAACTTCAACAGAAAATAAAGTTGGCTTTGCTAGACAGGCTTATAATGACTCTGCTACAGCTTATAATACATATAAACAAAGCTTTCCAAATAATATTTTAGTTGGATTTTTTCCAAAATTTCAACAAGATTTAGGATTGTTAGAGTTTGAACAAGAAATTCAACAAAGTCCAAAAGTGCAATTTTAGATAAGTAAGG